>CAZPYF010000201.1:0-1484 GCA_964590015.1 uncultured Burkholderiaceae bacterium | reverse complement strand
ACCGCTTCGATCACCATGCCCTTGTCGAGGGCTTTCAGCATGTCGTAGAGCGTAAGCAACCCGACCGATGCGCCGGTAAGCGCTTCCATCTCGACACCGGTGCGCCCCACGGTTTCGGCACAGACTTCGATCACGACGCGCTGTTCGGCATCATCGAGGTGGAACGACACGGCAACATGCGTGAGTGGCAAGGGGTGGCACAAGGGAATGAGCGCGGACGTCTGCTTCGCGCCCTGGATGGCGGCGATACGTGCCACACCTAGTACGTCGCCCTTGGGCGCAGTGGTGCCCGTTCCGGTAACGGCCTGGAAGGCAGCGGTCGCAAGCCTGATGCTGCCTCGCGCTACGGCGCGTCGGCGGCTCTCTTCCTTGCCACCGACGTCGACCATGTGGGCCTGGCCCTGTTGATCGAAGTGGCTGAGCTTGTGGTCTTCAGTGGTCATGATCGGAGTGAGCGGAGTCGGCGGTTGACGGTCTGTTGAGTGGATACACCGCGAGCGGCTGGCCAGACTGCACGGTTGCGCCCGGTGGAATTTCTGCCAGCGCCTGCGCGAACGCGGCGCCACTGAGCATGGCGGAACCTTGATGCTGCATGGGCCGGACTCGATACCCGTCGGGTCCACCCTGCAGCGTCACGCGCACGAACTCGCGGCGGGGTTCTGGCCGCGAGCGGGTGAAGTCGGCACGCCCGTCGACCCGCCACGGCCGAGCCTGCGAAGCCGCCACGCCCGCCAGCCGCCATAGCGCCGGCAACGCCAGCAGATGGAACGTAACGAGGCTCGAAACGGGATTGCCCGGCAGCATGAAGACGCGGCACCGGCCGATGCGGCCCCACGCGAAGGGTTTTCCGGGCTTGATAAAAAGGCGCCACTGTGTGAGTTCACCTTCCTCAGTCAAAGCCGCCTTGAGATGATCTTCTTCCCCCACCGACACGCCGCCGGAGCAGAGAATCACGTCTGCTGTCTGGGTCGCCTGCCTGAGCGCGGCACGGGTGGCCGCCAGATCGTCCGGCAAGATGCCGCCGTCGGTCACCATGAAACCTTCGGCCTGCAGCTGGGCAATGAGCATGGGGCGATTGCTGTCGTAGATCTGGCTAGGTTGCGGTTCGGCGCCTGGTTCGACCAGCTCGTTTCCGCTCGAGAAGACTGCCACCGAAAGCTGCGGTACGCACGGTGCGCTGGTGTAGCCCTGCATGGCGAGAAGGCCGATAGCGGCCGGCGTGAGTAGCATGCCAGGCGCCAGCAATGGGGCGCCTTTCCTGAGCTCTTCGGCCTGTCGGCGAATGTACTGACCGGGTTCGATGCCTTTGAAAGCGCCTGATTGGAAATTGACTGTGATGCGGTTTCGTTCGAGGTTGAACTCGACGTGTTCCTGCATCACCACGGCGGTGGCGCCTGGCGGAACGGGGGCACCGGTGAAGATGCGCGCGGCTTGACCGGGCTGCAAGGCTGCCACCGGGGTATCGCCCGCTGCGATGCGATGCA
>CAZPYF010000200.1:0-4531 GCA_964590015.1 uncultured Burkholderiaceae bacterium | reverse complement strand
GCCATGCTGGAAGACATCGCGATCCTCACCGGCGGCACGGTCATCTCGGAAGAAACCGGTATGTCGCTCGAAACGGTTACCCTCGAGCAGCTGGGCCAAGCCAAGCGCATTGAAGTGGGTAAAGAAGCCACCACGATCATCGACGGCGCAGGCGACGGCAAGTCGATCGAAGCACGCGTCAAGCAGATCCGTGCTCAGATCGAAGAAGCCACTTCCGACTACGACCGCGAGAAGCTGCAAGAGCGCGTGGCCAAGCTGGCCGGCGGCGTTGCCGTGATTCGCGTCGGTGCAGCCACCGAAGTCGAAATGAAGGAAAAGAAGGCTCGCGTTGAAGATGCTCTGCACGCCACTCGTGCAGCCGTGGAAGAAGGCATTGTTCCTGGCGGCGGTGTTGCACTGATCCGCGCCAAGAAGGCCGTTGCTGAACTCAAGGGCGACAACGTCGACCAAGAGGCCGGCATCAAGCTCATTCTGCGTGCCATCGAAGCTCCTCTGCGCACCATCGTTTCCAACGCCGGTGACGAGCCCAGCGTGGTCGTGAACCGTGTTGCCGAAGGCGAGGGCAACTACGGCTATAACGCAGCTACCGGCGAGTACGGCGATCTGGTTGAGCAAGGCGTACTTGATCCTACCAAGGTGACCCGCACTGCACTGCAGAACGCAGCTTCCGTGGCCAGCCTGCTGCTCACGACCGAAGTGGCCGTGGCTGAAATCGTTGACGACAAGCCGGCTCCTGCCATGCCCGACATGGGTGGCATGGGCGGTATGGGTGGCATGGGCGGTTTCTAAGCCAGTCAGTACGCAGTACCGCAGGGTGGCGCCGGCAGGCGCCACCCTTCAGACCCCGGAAGCCCTGCGCTTTCGGGGTTTTTTTCTATAATCGGCCGTGCATGCTGTATCGCTCCTTCCTTCCATCGCCGCTTCCTCTCCCATGAACTTCAAAGACAAACTCGACGCCGCCTGGGCACGCTCCGGATCCATGCTGATGGTCGGGCTCGACCCCGACCCCACTCGATTTCCAGCTGAGCTGCAGAACCGGCCGGACGCCGTCTTCGAGTTCTGCCGGGATATCGTCGACGCCACCGCTTCATTCGTCTGTGGCTTCAAACCCCAGATTGCGTACTTCTCGGCGTTGGGCATGGAAGACCAGCTCGAGGCCCTGTGCCGCCACATTCGCGCTCGACATCCCGACCTGCCACTCGTACTCGATGCCAAACGTGGAGACATCGGATCTACGGCCGAACAGTACGCACGTGAAGCGTTTGAGCGCTATGAGGCCGACGCCGTTACGGTGAACCCTTATATGGGGCACGACAGTGTGGCGCCTTATCTTGAATGGAAAGACCGGGGTGTAATCGTCCTGTGCCGCACCTCGAACCCCGGGGGCTCAGACCTGCAGTTCATCGAAGATGCGCAAGGCACACCGCTCTACTTGCGGGTGGCCTCGATGGTGGCGGAACAATGGGATCGTGACGGGCAGTGCGGCCTGGTGGTAGGAGCCACGTTCCCGGCAGAGATCGCCCGGGTACGAGCTCGCGTGGGCGACATGCCGTTGTTGATTCCGGGTATCGGCGCACAGGGCGGCAGTGTGCCCGACACCGTGCAGGCCGGCCGCGACAGCCGAGGCGCCGGCATGATGATCAACTCATCCCGTGCCATTCTGTATGCCGGCAACGATGAACGCTGGCGTGAGGCGGCAGCCGCAGCAGCGCGTGACACCCGTGATGCCATCAACGCAGTGCGCTAACGACACCCATCGTATTAATCTGCGGGATTGAACGCGAGAGAGGAACTCAGCGCAAAGGCTACGGCTGCAGCGCGTACTTGATCGCGATTACCCTGGAACACGCGTGTTTCCGCGCGGGTGACCACGCCCTCGTCGGTACGGGTGGCGAAGCCGAAACACACCATGCCCACGGGTTTGCCCGGCGTAGCGCCGTCAGGCCCGGCAATACCGGTGGTGGATACCGCGAAATCACTTTGCGGTGCGCCTGTCAGCACGCCGGCGGCCATTTCCATGGCAGTTTCCTCGCTTACGGCGCCGAAGCGTTCCAAGGTGTCGGCATGCACGCCCAGCAGTTCGCGCTTGGCGGCATTGCTGTACGTGACGAAACCACGATCGAACCACTGGCTCGAACCGGGTGTTTGCGTCATGGCGGCGGCCAACAGGCCACCGGTGCAGGATTCTGCACACGAGAACATCTGACCCTTGTCGATGAGGCGCTCACCTAAGGCGCGTGCCAGGTGGTCAATGTCTTGGGGTGTCATGCAAAGGCTCCGAATGCGACCAATAACGCCATTACCAGCAAACTGTATGCGGCGGCCACTAAGTCGTCCCACATAACGCCGAAACCGCCCTTTAGCCGGGCATCGAAATAACGCACGGGCTGGGGCTTCAGAATATCGAACGCCCTGAACACTATAAAGGCTACCGCCTGTGCAACGAGATCATGTGGTGTAAGCCACAGGACTAACCAAAACGCGACGATCTCGTCCCACACCATGCCGCCGTGGTCGGGTGCCCCCAGGGCTTGGCCTGCTCGCTCACACGCCACACATCCAATAACGAAGGCGATAAGCAACACGCCGAGAATGATGCTGTCTGGTCGGCCCTGCAGCAGAAGCACCCACAACAGCCATGCCAGCAACGTACCCCATGTTCCCGGCGCCGGCCGCAGCAGGCCGCTACCGAAACCAAATGCCACGATGCGCCAGACGTTCTGGAACACCCAGCGGGGCGTGGGCCGCACGGACGTTGAGGAAGCGGACTGAGAATATTCGCGCATATCAGCCAAAATGATCGAAGCCGGAATAGCCGTCGGCAGCGAGCGGAACGGGGCAGTGCGCGACGTTCAAGCCGGTTCCTGCCACCACATGGCCGATACGAGTCGCCTGCACGCCATGGCGTTCAGCCAATTCAACGACTGCAGAACGCGCTTCGGGCGGTGCCGTAAAGCACAGCTGGTAGACATCACCGCCGTTCAGCACGGCACGCTGAGTGACGGCCGCATCAACGCTGTGCAGCGACGGATGCACGGGCAAGCGCCGATAATCGAGCTCGGCGCCGCAGCCACTGGCTTTAAGGATATGCCCGAGATCTTGCAGCAGGCCATCCGAGATATCGATGGCGGCATGGGCCAGCCCTCCAAGCGCAGCACCAAACGCCACGGGCGGCTGCGGGCGCTCAAGCTGCGGGCGAACTGAATCCAGTAATGAAACCAGGGCGGCGTGGCGCCCCTGCAAAATTTCAAGCGCAAGGTGAGCGGCGCCCAAGGCGCCGGTGACCCACACGTCGTCGCCCACGCGCGCAGCGGAGCGCATCAAGGCCCCGGTTTCGGGCAGCTCGCCCATGGCCGTCACACTGATGACAATGCCTTGAGGGCTACGAGTGGTATCGCCTCCGACCAGCGGACACCGAACAGTGTCGGCCAACGCCTTGAATCCGCCGGCAAAGCCCGCCAGCCAGACGTCATCCACCGACGGAAGCGACAGCCCCAATACGCACCCCAACGGGCGCGCACCCATGGCCGCGAGGTCGGAGACATTCACAGCCAAGGCCTTATGGCCCAACGCCTCGGGATCAACATCAGAGAAGAAATGAACGCCTTCGACAAGAAGGTCTGTGGTGACCGCCAGGCGATAACCCGGCGTGACAGGCAGCAAGGCGCAGTCATCGCCCACACCTAACGATCCTTCGGGTACGGGCCAGTCGAAGTGACGGGCGATCAGGTCGAATTCACCGGCCAATGGTCGCCCTCGCTGATTTAGCGGCGGCTGGCCGCCTGCACTTCAAGCGGCCGCAGATCGGCGGCCAGCTTGTCGAGCACGCCGTTCACGAATTTGAAGCCGTCAGTTCCGCCAAACGACTTGGCTAGCTCGACCGCTTCATTAATGACCACCTTGTAGGGCACCTCGATATGGTTCACCAACTCGTAGCTGCCGATCAGCAAAATACCGTGCTCTACCGGAGACAGTTCTTCGAGCGGCCGGTCGACATGGGGCATGAAGCCTTCACGCAGTGCGGGCGCGTCGCGCATCACCCCGTGCAACAAGGTTTTGTACCACTGGGCGTCGGCATCGCTGAAATCTTCGCTATCGCGAATATGCGCATCGATATCGCCGGCGTCTTGGTTGCCCTTGTCGCCCCGTATGAGCCAAGCATAAACGCCCTGAAGGGCAAATTCCCGCGCGCGGCGGCGTGCACTGCGCGCGGTGTTGCGCGAGGCGCCGCCGGCAGCGGCTCCCCGGGTCTTACTCGTCGTCAAGATCGTCTTCCTCGTCGTCGTCGTCGTCATCGTCGTCGTCGAAATCGTCATCATCATCGTCGGATTCCGGCTCAAGCGCTGCGACGAGGTTGGCCATCTCGATGGCCGCACGGGCGCAGTCGCGCCCCTTCTCTTCTGCGCGGGCCTGCGCCTGCGCTTCATCTTCGGTGGTGAGAACGCCGTTGGCGACGGGGATGCCGGTTTCCAACGCAACCCGGCTGATGGCCGAGGCGCTTTCGTTGCTGACGATCTCGAAATGGTAGGTT
>CAZPYF010000199.1:0-4555 GCA_964590015.1 uncultured Burkholderiaceae bacterium | reverse complement strand
GAGTTGCCTTCGATCTGAGTGAGTTCGTCGTCGGTCAGGTCTCCCCAGGCTGCCTTAGCCTTGCCCTTAAGTTGCTTCCACTGGCCTTTCATTGTGTCTTCATTCATATCGTAACTCCTCTAATTGCAGCCTAAGCTGTTCAATTCCTTCATAGCAAAGCGTGTGCCCACATCACCCGGATGGCGTTGCGCCCCTGCTATGATGATCGCCCAGGCGAACAGCGTACGTGAGTGCAGCGCCCCTAAGAAAAACTACTCAGAGACACAGTAGCAAGGTAAATAATGAATCCCACCGTGCTTCCCTGGGCGCTTTCCGGCGCAGCCGCCGTGGCGGTGGGCTTCGCCCGTTTCGCCTACGCATTGATTCTTCCGGCGATGCAGTCTGATTTGGGGCTGAACTACGCACAAGCGGGCTGGCTCAACACCGCCAATGCACTGGGTTATCTTTTCGGGGCGCTTGCCACCATCAGCATGGTCAAGCGCTACGGCAATCGCCAGTTATTCACGTGGGGGGTCGTACTCACGGCGCTAGCCCTATTGCTTACCGGGGTCACGCGTGATTTCACCTTGTTGGCAGCGTTTCGGTTCCTGGCCGGGCTGGGCGCCGCCGGTGCGTTCATTTGCGGGGGCGTGCTGGCCGGTGTGATTGGCACACGCGCGATTGTGATCTTCTTCAGTGGTAGCGGAATTGGCATGCTCAGCACGGGGGCTGCGCTGCCCTGGCTCTTTGATATTGCGGGCGCCACCGCCTGGCCATGGGCCTGGATCTGCATCGGTGTGGCGTGTCTGCCGCTTACTGCGTTCTCGATCATCGCCGCTCGCCGCATTGACGAGCCGGGTGTGCCCGGCATGGATGCCTCGTGGCGCTGGCAACCGTGTGTTCCGGAGTTCACGGCTTACTTCATGTTTGGCCTCGGCTATATCGCCTACATCACATTCATCATCGCCTGGCTGCGCCAGAACCCGGTTGAAGGCATGCCGCCCGCCGCCGTAACGTCGATCATGTGGAGTGCGCTAGGTGTGATGACCCTCTTGGCGCCGATACTCTGGAAGCGAGTCTTTAACGGCCGGGCCGACGGTGTGCCCATGGCGTCCACCATGGCGGTGTTGGGCTTGGGTGCCGCCCTGCCGATGGTTATGCCGTCGATTTCGGGGGTATGGGCCTCAGCCGCGTTGGTGGGCGCCAGCGTCTTTATGGTACCTGCGGCCGCCACCAGCTTCGTGAAAGCCAATCTGCCGCGCAATGCCTGGGGCAGTGGTCTGGCTGTAGTAACCAGCCTGTTCGCCATCGGCCAAACCATTGGGCCGGTAGGCGCCGGCTGGCTGAGCGACCGTTGGGGAAGCTTGTCGGTAGGATTAGGTGTATCGGCCGCCCTGCTTTTTGCCGGTGCGGCCGTGGCGTTACTGCAGCGCCCTTGCGGGGGCGGTGCAGTAACAGTGAACTGACTCAGGCCGAAACTTAGGCCTTAAGCCGGCATCGCCTCGGGCAACAGGCGCACACCCGGATTCGAGACAACAGCCAGCGCGGGGCGCAGGCCGGTGAGCATGTATTCGATGAGCTCGCGTACCGGGCGAATGGCATTACCGAAGGGAAGCTTGTCGGCGCCACGGAAGAACAGCCCGCGATTGACATCACCGGCCAACGCGTAAGCAAGGCGGGTGTCGATGCAGAACTGACCCTGCTTCGAGATACCATCGCGCAAACCGCAGGCGGCCAGGCAGTCGAACGCCACGGTGCAAGGCTTGACCTTGGCAATGCTTTGCAGCTTGGCTTCCTTCTCGAGGTAGTTCGCAAGCCAAGGCGTACGCACGGCACGCGCCGGCAAGCCGGCCACGCTCATGAACGTGACGATATCTTCGGGCTTGGCTTCAGCCAGTACACGCTTGAAGTTGATGTGGGCGTCGCCCTCTTCGCTGACCGCGAACGGCGTACCCATCTGAACAGCGTTGGCACCCAGCGACAGCAATTCTTTGAACTGCTCGTGGCTATGGATGCCGCCCGCTGTGATGAGCGGAATGTTTTCTTTTTCGAGGCCGAGTTCTTTCAGCAGCTGGCGCGTGCCTTCGAGCACGGTGGGGAAGGCATACGACGGATCGTTGATGCGATCTTCGGTGGGCGAACCCAAGTGGCCGCCAGCAAAACGCGGGTTCTCGATAACGATGGCGTCGGGCAGCCGGTTCTTGCGCATCCATTTCTTCAGGATGACCGCGATACCGCGCACATCGGAAAGAATGGGAATGATGGCTGTTTTGGGGAACTCGCTGGTGAGGTCGGGCAGATCGAGCGGCAAGCCCGCCCCTACGACCACGGCGTCGACCCCGCTTTCGCACGACTGACGAATGTACTCGGGGTACTGCTCAACCGCCTTCATGACGTTGACGCCAATGGCGCCGTTGCCTTCCGACAGTTTGCGCGCCGCCTGAATCTCGCGGTCGAGCGCGATGAGGTTCATCTTGTTGATGAGCCCCTTATCGCGCGAGCGACCGGTTTGTTCCATGAGGTCGGGGTGATGTCGACGCAGGTCGACGCTGGAAATTGTGCCGAAGGCGCCCAGAGACGCCACCGTACCCGCGAGACGGTGGGCCGATATACCCACCCCCATGCCACCCTGCACGATCGGCAACAGGGATTTGCCTTTGACTTTGAGTCGGTCTAATGCAGTTTGCAACACGGTGGTCCTTAAAGTTCATGCACTGTAGTGCCAGGAGAAAACTATGCTCTGGCTCGCGCGCGCATACCTTAATAAATATCAAGATTGTCCTACAGCAACGGTCAACTATACTTTATTTCGATGCAACGAGCCCTCGCTTTCGACCGATCCCCGCCGCTAGGTGTTGCATTCAGGTTCTTCCTGAATGTACCGGCCTTCCTGATGCTGGCCGCCCTGGCACTGGGCGGGCTGGCCCTTAGCGGCGCGCCCTATACCCGCTGGAACCCTGGCGTACTGGGAATCGTGCACTTACTGACCCTCGGTGTGGTGGCCAGTGCGATGCTCGGCGCCATGATGCAGATCCTGCCGGTTGCGGCCCATATTCGGGTGTTGCACCCTAGCATCACTTCTCTGCTTGTACACGGCTGTCTGAGCTTGGGAACGCTCTCGTTAGCCGGCGGGTTTGCCAGCGGTGCATCAGCGTTTCATGCCGTGGCGATCATCTTGCTTGTCGGCGCGTTCGGAATCTTCCTGATCGCCACCGTGGGCGGTCTTCTTCGTGACGGCCGACAACGTTCGCCCGGCTCGAAGGAAGTGCTTATTGCGGTACGCCTTGCGCTTGCCGCCCTGGCCATCACGATAACGCTTGGCGTCTTGATGGCCGGCATCCGTGCCGGCTTCTGGCGTGCCGAGTGGGCGGGGGCGGCCGGCTGGCTGCATGGGTTCCCCGACCTGCACGCCCTCTGGGGGTTAGCCGGTTGGGTCGGCCTGCTTATCGCGGGCATCTCGTATCAAGTGATTCCGATTTTCCAGGCCACCGAGATCTACCCACGGCGCCTTACCGATACCCTGGCCCCTGTCGTTTTCCTCTTGCTGATAGCCGTTACGGTGGCGATCTCGCGCCCGCCCGCCGATTCCGGCATGCTGCTTCGCTGGCTTCCGGCCACCCTGCTCTGCCTGGCTTACTTGCTGTACGGAAGCACCACAGCATGGCTGCTTTTCACCCGCAAGCGGCCGGCTCCGGAACCCACCACCTGGTTCTGGCATGTGGCGATGGTGTGCTTGATATCCGCCGCGATCTTGGGCGGCGCTTACCCTTGGCTCACTCGAAACGACATCATTCCGATCGGCACACTTCAAATGCTTGTGGGCACGCTGCTAATTCCGGGCGTTGCAGTCTCGGCCGTGAACGGCATGCTGTACAAAATTGTGCCCTTCTTGTTGTGGCACAACGCCCAACGGCGCGCCCCCGTTGCACTGCCCTTCATGCCGAAGGTGAAGCAGTTTATTTCCGAGCGCGATGCCATGCGGCAGTTCGTTGCCCATGCGTGCGCGGTGGTGTTGCTTACCGCCGCCTGTGTAACGCCTGTATTGCTGCTTCCCGCGGCGCTAACCCTTGCTGTATCGGCCGGGTTGCTAGCCAAGAACATAGGCCAAGCCTTGAAGCTGTATCTTGACACCTGCCGACGTATCGAAGAGGCTGCGCGCTAAAACGTGCGGCAAGCTCCCCGTACCGACGGAGCTTGCCGCTACTTCACAGCGCGTTGAGTGTCGGGGCTTACTGCGGCTCGACGCCCGCTTCCTTCACCACACCCGCCCAGCGGTCGATTTCTGAGTCAACGAACTTACCGAAATCTGCGCCCGTGAGGTCAGGCATTGTGCTGCCGTTACTGGCCCACAATTCCTTGATCTTGGGTGAAGCCAGCGCCTTGCGGATTTCCTGAGCCATTCTGTCGACGATATCGTCTGGAGTGCCCGCCGGAGCCCACATGGCATACCACGTTGAGACTTCGTAGCCCGGTACGCCCGCCTCAGCCACGGTGGGTACGTCGGGGAACGATGGTGACCGCTCAGCGGCCGCCACAGCCAGCGGGCGGATCGAGCCCGCACGGATATGCTGAGCCG
>CAZPYF010000198.1:0-4557 GCA_964590015.1 uncultured Burkholderiaceae bacterium | reverse complement strand
AGCTGTTCCCAAGCGCCCTTGATTTTGATAATGTACGTCATTGGTCGGGGTTGCGACCGTCAACACCGTCTAATGTCCCCCTTATCGGGCGGGCCCGAATTTCAAATCTTTATCTCAATACGGGGCACGGAACGCTTGGATGGACAATGGGTGTCGGTTCGGGCAAAGCGCTCGCCGACCTCGTCAGTGGCCACCGTCCGGAGCCCGATTTTCCATTTCTGGGTTGAACGCGTTATGAATCGATCAGGGTTTGCTCGCACCGCCAGGTCGGGGCGTGGTTTTGCGTGGGCGTCTGCTGTGGCAGCGCTTGCGGTTTCTTTCGGCGCGTCTGCCGCCACCGACATTCGGGTATGGCACGCACTGCCGCCGCACAATGCCGAGGTCTTCAAGGGCCTGGTTAACGACTTCAATCGTTCCCAGAAAGACGTCCGGGTACAGCTGAAGTCATTCGATTCTGTCGCCGAAATCGAGCGCACTATTGCCGCTGCCAAGAAGCGCGACGACAAGCCGCATATTGCCCAGCTCGAAGAGAATCGGGCGCCTGACGGCGGCGCGCGTTCGTACGTGCAGCCGCTGCACGCGCTGCTGGCCACGCATCCCATCAAGAACGCAAAATGGTTCGTGTCGGGCGAGAACGCCTTCGCGCACGACAGCCGCGGGCGCCTGCTGGCTTTCCCGTACATGGCCGAAGTACCGGTCATGTTCTACAACATCGATGCCTTCAAGAAGGCGAACATCACACCCGTGCCGGAGCGCTCGTGGAGCGGTCTGCAAGGTCAACTGGTCACACTCGCCAACAATGGTTCGCGCACCTGCCCGCTCACCAGCGACCAGCCGGTCTCGATCAACTTAGAGAACCTGGCTGCCGTTAATAACCAGCCCCTTACCTCTGAGAGTAACGGCCTGAAGGGCAAGGGCACGCCGGCCTTCCTGTTCGACGTCATGTTTGTTCGTCATCTGTCGCTGATGATCAGCTGGGTGCGTTCAGAACTCATGGTCAAGCCGGAATTCAATGGCGCTGCCACCGAGCGCTTTGCCAAAGGCGAATGCGCTGTCTTGATGTCGGTGTCGGGAAATCTCGGCGAGTTCCGCGACGTATCGCGGTTGGATTTCGGTGTAACCGGGCTGCCGTACTACCCCGAGGTCACGAAGCAGCCCGGCAGCCCGTTTGTGTCGGGTTCGGCGCTGTGGGTCATTGCCAGCCAGTCGAAGGAAGCCGATAACGGCAGTGCCGCCTTCCTATCCTTCCTGGCCCAGCCGAAGCAGGCGTCGCATTGGTTCCAGGAAACCGGCTATCTGCCCGTTACCCAACAGGCTTTCGAGGAAACGGGGTCGTCATACTTCAGCAAGAATCTCGACCAATGGTCGAAGCTGGTGGCGTCGTACTCCGGCAAGTCGGGCGATGCGTCGCGCGGGTTCCGGGTAAAGAACTACCCTGAAATCCGCGAGATGTTCCATCAACAGCTCATGCAGGCACTCGCCGGCAATCAACCCGCCATGACCACGCTCAAAACCGCCGGGGTCGAAGCCGGCAAGCTGATGAAGAAATAAGCCGTACCGTGTGCCGGCCGCCGGCCGGTGTGCTCGATCACGCCCCCTCTGGCATGCCAGGCGGGGCGTTCTTTTGTCCGGCTGACCAAATCGTCAGTGCGTATATCTCGGTCTAGTGCGGCCCGCGCGGCGTCGGCATGATGGCAGCGACTGCCGGAATTTCCGGTTTTACGACCCACTTCACTGTGCTGA
Organism: uncultured Burkholderiaceae bacterium; assembly: GCA_964590015.1. Lineage (GTDB taxonomy): Bacteria > Pseudomonadota > Gammaproteobacteria > Burkholderiales > Burkholderiaceae_B > Yanghanlia. The sequence continues at coordinate 2,814 of CAZPYF010000198.1, read as the reverse complement.
CCGACCATGCTGTTGATGCGTTTGATTCCATTGCTGCTTACTTTCCTTGCGGGCTGCGCCGGGCCCCACGGTGCGTGGCCGGGTTTTGCATCGCAGTGGCCCGGCGGTACGCAAGGCGAGGGGGGTACGCGCGCGGCCATGGCCTATGGCAATCACGAAGCAGGTGGCCACTACGCCAGCTTCAATTTCGATTGGCAGCTGGCGGGCGACCCCGAGATCATGCCTGTACAGGTGTTCGACGATGGAAGCCGCATGTGGCTGCAGTTCCCGGCCGAAGGTGCCTGGCCGGCCGTATTTGAGGTGGGCTCCGGCGGCTGGCGGCCGCTGCCGTATGGTCGCGACGGCGCGTATATGGTGGTGCACGGCGTTCATGACCGCCTGGCACTGCGCGGAGGGCATCTTGAAGGCATAGTGCAACGTGTGAATTCTATGGGAAGCGGCGCGCCTGCTGTTGAGCCCGCACTCGTCGCCGGAACTCGGGCGGTCCTTCCCACTCCCACTCCCACTCCCACTACCGTGGGCACCGCGCCATCCGCGCTTGTTCCAGGCGCCATGGTCGACGCGGTATTGGCTGCTCCGGGCGTACCGCTCGCCGTGCCGGAGGTAGCACCCGCACCCGCACCCGCGCTAGCACCGGCACCAGTATCAGCGTCAGCACTAGCGCTAGCACCAACACCAGCGCTCGTGCCGGGCACCGAGCCCACTTTGCAGCACGATCTATTCGTGGAGCCGGCAGCAACCGTACGCCTGTTTTCCGTGAGTCCGGCTGATCAAACCATGCGTCAGGCGCTCGAACGCTGGGCCTCATTAGCCGGGTGGACCTTTGGGGCCGAACACTGGGCGGTGGATGTCGACATCCCTTTGGTCGGTGTGGCCAGCTTTGAAGCGGATTTCAAGACCGCTGTACGCGAGCTGCTGGCGGCCACCGAGCTGGGCGACCGGCCGCTGCAACCGTGCTTCTACTCGAATCGGGTCATTCGCGTAGTGGCCTACGCGCAGGCCTGTGATCGCCGCAAAGGCATGGGGGTCATGTCATGACGAAACGCCACGTCTCCCAACGCCTATGCCGGCTTATGTGTTTGACGGCGGTAGGGCTGCTCTCCGGGTGTGCCCTGGGGCAACGCATGTACGACATCGCCCAGGCGGTCACAAGCACCAGTGAGCGTATCGAGGTGGCGCACCAAGGCTTCACCGCCGGCGCAGAAGCGGTGCGCCATCGCGACGCCCAAGAGGTACCGACGCCATGGCTGGCCGGCAAGTCGCGCCCGCTGGCCCGCGAGGTCACGTTGCCGCCGGCGTTACGGGCGCGCGTCGACACCACGCTATTGTTCGACGATGGCGCCATAGCCCTTCCACTCCTGGCCCAACGCATTACGCGCGCAACCGGGATACCGGTACACGTTCGCCCGGAAGCGCTGTTGCCGGCCGAAGCGTTCGTGTCGCGTCTTGAAGTCACCGGTGCGTCGCCCGTGCATGCCGCACCTACGTCGGTCACACTCAGTGGCGGCCCTGAGCCGCTGGCGCGCACGCTTGATCGTGTTGGTGCGCGGCTGGGCGTGCTGTGGCGCTATACCGATGAACGCATCGAGTTCTATCGCACCGAAACCCGCGCCTTTGATGTGCGCGCACTCACGCTGCAAGCCGCGGCTGAGGCATCGCTGGGCCTGCGTAGCGAGGCCTCTCGCGAAGGCTTTTCAAGTACGTCCAGCACCGAGCTTTCGTCCGTCAAGCACGAAACCTTGGCTACCGTACGTGCGCGCATCGAACCCTTTCTGTCGCGGGCCGGAATCGTGGTGGCTGAGCCGGGCGCTGCATCGATGGTGGTTGTCACCGACACACCCGAAGTGCTGGGTCGGGTGGCGGCGTTCATTGATCGCGAGAATCGCGCCATGACCCGGCGGGTACGCCTGTTGTTCGAAGAGCTCACCGTCGCCATCGACGACAGCGCCGAAGCCGGTATTGACTGGGACATCGTCTTTGCCGGGGCTCGTGTGGCGGCCGCAGCCGGCATGGCGGGCGCCGCTTCCGTCGATGCCGGCTTTCTGGGCGCGGGCGCTTCCGATGGCCGTTTCAGGGGCAGTGAGCTCGTGGTCAAAGCGCTGGGAACCGTAGGCCAGGTGGTTCGGCGCAATAGCTTCCCGGTGCTGACGCTCAATCGGCGTCCGGTCACCCATGCTGTGCGCACTACGTTTTCGTATATCGACAAGGTCGAGACGACATCGCAGCGTAGCGGATACGACACCTCTATTCCTACAGTGTCGGTCAGCCAGCGCGAGGAAACGGTGGGTTCGCTCATCACACTCGTGCCCGACGCTCAGGAAGACGGTCAGATACTGCTTTCGGTCGCGTACGACAACACCGTGGCCCAGCCTTTGAAGTCGGTCACCTTCGGCGACAGCAGCAATCCGTTGCAGCTTCAGCAGATCACCATCGACGGCAATGGCACGGTGCAACAGGTGGCGCTGGTGCCTGGTCAGCCATTGGTGATCTCCGGCTTCGATCGCAGCCGCCAAGAAACCGGATCACGGCGTCTGAATCCCGGTTTGCCACTCGCGCTCGGCGGCAGCGACAAGGCCAGCAATCAGCGGTTGACCACAGTCATGGTGGTTACCGCACATCTTGAAGAGGGGTTCTGACGCCGTGCAGACATCAGAACCTGATTTGCTCAGCCACGAAGGTATAACGCTCGTGTTCGGCCTGGAGTGGTTCCCGCTGTTGGGCGACCATTTTCAAGCGCAGGCGCGCAGCTTGGCGGCACGCCGGCGGGCTCGACGTTCCGTGATCACCGCGAGCGGGGCGGCCTCGGTCGGCTTG
>CAZPYF010000197.1:0-4615 GCA_964590015.1 uncultured Burkholderiaceae bacterium | reverse complement strand
ATGTTCATGATCGCTTCCTTGCCCAGGAAGTGATCAATGCGATAAATGGAGTCCTCGGGGAACACCGAGCACGCGATACGGTTCAGATGATGCGCCGAGGCCAGATCGCGGCCAAAAGGTTTTTCCAGAATCACGCGGGCGCTGGTGGCGAGCCCGGCTGCCGCCAAACCCGTGATCACCGTGGCAAACAACGACGGCGGTATGGCCAGGTAATGCACCGGGCGGCGCGCCTTGCCGAGGGCTTCGCGAAGCCGGTCAAACACCTCGGGGTCGTTGTAATCGCCGCTGACATACGACACGCAGCCCAGCAGCGTGCGCATTGCGGCGTCGTCGATCGGCTTGCCCGTGTCTTTGATGCTTTGTCGCACCCGCTTGTGCAACTGGGCCTCGGTGAGCTCGGAAGACGCCACGCCTACCACGCGTACCTTGAGGCCTCCGCGTAGCGCCATGCCATACAAGGCTGGAAATATCTTCTTGTGTGCAAGGTCGCCGGTCATGCCGAAGAGCACCAGTGCGTCTGCGGGGCCGGTCTGTTCAGTAGCAAAAGTCATAGCGGGGTATCGGGTTCCGGTGCGTGATGGTCGGGGGGCGCGACGCGCGCTTCGATATGGCCGCCGAACTGTTCACGCATGGCTGAAAGTGTTTTCATGGCGAAATCGGCGCCGCTACGCGATTCGAAGCGGCTGAACAGCGATGCCGCCAGAACCGGGGCCGGCACACCGAGGTCGATAGCCGCTCCCATGGCCCAGCGCCCTTCCCCGGAATCGGTCACATGCCCGGTGTAACGCTGCAGCTGCGGATCCTCATGCAGCGCCTGGCTGGTGAGGTCGAGCAGCCAGGAACCGATCACACTGCCTCGACGCCATAGCTCGGCGATTTCGGGCAGGTCGAATTCGTACTGATAGTTTTCCGGGGCGTCGAGCGGTACGGACGTATGCGGCACGGGTTCGCGCCCCTGCCCTGCTTGGTGCAGAAGATTGAACCCTTCTGCGTAGGCCGCCATGATGCCGTACTCGATGGCGTTATGCACCATCTTCACAAAGTGCCCTGCTCCGGCCGTGCCGCAATACAGATACCCCTGTTCCGCCATGCCGCCCATCGCCCGACCCGGAGTCGGTGGCGCTGCCGCCGCACCCGGGGCCAACGCCTGCAGCAGGGGCTCGATGCGATCGAACCCTTTACGGGAGCCGCCCACCATGAGGCAATACCCGCGTTCCAGACCCCGCACGCCGCCACTGGTGCCGACGTCGAGATATTCGATACCGGCGCGACCCATTTGCGTGGCGCGTCGTACATCGTTCTGCCATGCCGTGTTTCCGCCGTCGACAACGAGGTCACCCGCCTGCAGAAGCGGAGCCAGATCGTTGAGTACGTCATCGACGATCGCGGCCGGCAGCATGATCCAGAGATTCCGCGGCGATTCAAGAGCGTCAACCAGCGCAGCGAGGCTGTCACAGGCTTGGGCGCCCTGTGCCGCCACGCGGGCCCGCGCTTCGGGGTCAATGTCGTACACCACGCAGTGATGCCCCGCATTCACAAGGCGCTGCACCATATTCCCGCCCATGCGGCCCAGACCGATCATGCCCAACTGCATCACCGTGCCTCGCCGATATCAGTCGTTGGGGCGGTGGGCGCGGCGGCCGGAGCGGCGGGCGCTGCCGGAGGTTCCGGCGTCTTGCGATCGCCGCCGGGAATGAGCCGGTCTAGCAAGTCGACGGGTACGGGGAAGACGAGTGTCGACGACTTGTCGCCGGCAACCTGCGTAAGGGTTTGTAGATACCGCAGTTGCAGCGCAGCCGGATGGGCTGACAACACCTGGGCGGCGTCAGCCAGTGCCTGAGCGGCCTGCCGTTCGCCTTCGGCGTGAATCACCTTCGCGCGCCGCTCGCGTTCGGCTTCTGCCTGACGTGCAATGGCGCGCACCATGCTCTCGTTCAGGTCGATATGCTTGATCTCGACGTTGGTGACCTTCACGCCCCAGCCGTCGGTTTGTGCGTCAAGTATCTTCTGAATATCGAGGTTGAGCTCCTCGCGCTCGGAAAGCATCTGGTCGAGATCGTGTTTGCCCAACACCGCCCGCAATGTCGTTTGGGCAAGCTGGCTGGTGGCCTCGAGATAATGCTCGACCTGAATGATGGCTTTATCGGGTGCCACCACGCGGAAATAAATCACGGCGCTTACCTTCACCGAGACGTTATCGCGCGAAATCACATCTTGGCTGGGAACGTCCATCGTAACCGTGCGCAGGTCTACACGAACCACCTGCTGCAGCACAGGAATCACGAATATCAGCCCGGGCCCCTTCACACCGGTGAAGCGCCCCAGTGTGAAAATCACGCCGCGCTGGTATTCACGCATGATGCGTACCGCTTGGGCGACGATGATAATCGCGATGACCAGCAGAACCGTCAGACCGATATTGAAGTCATTGAACATGCATGCTTCTCCTGTGGATGCGCCCGGCCTTCAGGCGGGGCCGTGCTTGCTTGCGGCATTCACGCCGAGGCGTGGGGTCGGACATTGCCGTTGTAAGGCGTGGCGCTGCGGTTGACACGCAACTTAAGGTCTTCGACACCGGTAACGCTGACGCGATCGCCGATGCGCAACGGCTCGTTGCAAACCACTCTCCAGTTTTCCCCGCGAATTTCGGCATATATCATGCCGCCTTCCATACCCACCACTGTACCTTCCTGCCCCAGCATGCCTTCATAACCACTGACTGAGCGGCCGCGCCGGCTGCGTAGAGCGGCGGTGCCGGCGCCGATGATGATGATCGCGCTGGCCAGACCGATGGCGATCAGAAATGGAATTGAGAGCTCGTAATACTTGGGCACATCGGGCCCGGTCATGAACAGGCCGCCCAACACAAACGCCAGCAAGCCGCCGATGCCCAGCGCCCCGAATGATGGTAGAAAGACCTCGCCGATCATCATGAGCATGCCTAGGCCCAACAGCCCTACCCCGGCCCAGTTCACGGGCAACATATGGAATCCATAGAGCCCCAGCAGCAGGCAGATCACGCCCGCTACGCCGGGCAGCGCGGCGCCGGGGCTCATCATTTCGAAGAACAGGCCATAGACGCCCAGCATCATCAGTATGACGGCAAGCTGCGGGTTGGCGAGGAAGGAAAGCACCTTGGTGCGCCAGTCGGGCGCAATGCGGTCGACCGCTGCGCCTTGTGTGGCCAGCGTCACCGTATCGCCGCTGTCGAGTTCCACCGTGCGACCGTCGATTTGCACGAGCAGGTCTTCGAGGCTGGGTGCGATCAGCTCGATCACGCCGCCTTCAAGGGCCTCACCGGCCGACATTGAAATGGCGTCGCGTACGGCCTGTTCGGCAAATTCGGCATTGCGATCACGTAACTGTGCCAGGCTGCGTATGTACGCGGCCGCGTCGTTCATGGCTTTCGACGAGAGGGTGTCCGCGTTCGACTTGGCTCCCTGTTCTTCTTCCGGGGCGTCGGGTTTGCGTTCGCCCTCGCCACGGCCGGGCATGCCTCCGCCGATGGATACGGGCGACGCGGCGCCAAGGTTGCTTGCCGGGTGCATGGCGGCGATATGGCTGGCGTAGAGGATGAAGGTGCCCGCGCTCGCGGCGCGCGCCCCGCCCGGTGCCACATAGACGGCGATGGGCATCGTGGCCGACAGCATGCGGCGGATGATGGCCCGCATCGAGGCGTCGAGCCCACCCGGCGTATCGAGCTCGATGACCAGAAGCTGGGCGCCGGCGTTTTCGGCTTCGGCGATGCCGTCGGTAATAAAGTCGGAGGTGGCTGGGCTGATGGCGCCCTGCACTTCGAGCACGGCGATGGAACGGGGGGCCTGAGCGTTGGGTTGCCAGTGAATCGCAAGCCCAAGCGCCAGTAGGAGCCATGACAACCAGATTCTTGCTGACTTGCTCATGTCGGCCTCCTGTGTCGGCATCCAAGCCGGCTGCCGCACCGTTCTAGGAAAGTCGGGTCGGGATGCGACCCGTCGGGGCAACGTTTAGCCCGAGTATAGTCGTTCGAGTTCGTCCGCCAAGATCAGCGCATGGTTGTGCTCAGCATCGCGCGCACCGTACAAAAGCGTGATGTTTCTCTTGTCGGCCTGTTCTAGAATCGCTTTCAGCCGCTCTTGAACTTCGGCCGTCTTCAATTCCTTACGGTACTTTTCACGGAAGGAATCCCAGCGCTGCGGCGCATGGCCAAACCATTTGCGCAGCTCGGGGGTGGGCGCAATCGACTTCTCCCAGATGTCGTACTTGAGTGCCTCTTTACTTACACCGCGCGGCCATAGGCGATCCACCAGAACACGCAGGCCCTCGTGGGAACCGGGCGGATCATAAACGCGCCTGACGGTAACTTGCATCTCGCTCTCCTGGAATGGCCGGCGACACACACAGAGTGCTTCAAGAGGGGCGCGTCATGTCCATGGGTACGATCCATTCTTCGTACTGCTCTACGGTGACGTGCCCCAGTGCCAGAGCCGCATCCCTTAATGTCGTGCCCTCTTTCTGTGCCTTCTTGGCAATCTCCGCCGCCTTGTCGTAACCGATGTGCCGATTCAGGGCTGTGACCAGCATGAGATTGCGCTCAAGGTTCTGGCTGATGCGTTCCTGGTTAGGCTCGATCCCC
>CAZPYF010000196.1:0-4700 GCA_964590015.1 uncultured Burkholderiaceae bacterium | reverse complement strand
CGTTTTCCAGAAGGATGGAGATCACATGTTTCATCTGTTCTTCTCCTTACAGGTCTTCCGAACCAAGCAGCATTTCGGTGAGGCCCCGGCCCGCCTTCACCATGGGCCAGACGTTTTCAGTCTGGTCGGTGATGAAGTCAAGGAACACGAGCCGGTCTTTGTACTTCCCGAAAGCCTCGCGTATAGCCGGTTCGACATCGGCGGGATTCTCGATGCGCATACCCACGTGGCCGTAGCTTTCAGCCAGCTTCACAAAGTCGGGCAGCGCGTCGACATACGATTCGGAATAGCGCGAACCATATTCGATCTGCTGCCACTGGCGCACCATGCCCAGGTACCGATTGTTCAGGCACAGAATCTTGGGCGTTAGGCGGTACTGGGTGCAGGTCGAGAGCTCCTGGATGTTCATCTGAATGGAGCCTTCGCCCGTGATGACGGCGATGTCGGCGTCGGGGTTGGCCATTTGCACGCCCATGGCGTACGGCAGGCCGACGCCCATGGTTCCCAGGCCGCCCGAGTTGATCCAGCGGCGTGGCTTGTTGAACCGGTAATATTGCGCCGCCCACATCTGATGCTGGCCCACGTCGGACGTGACAAACGCATCGCCGCCGGTCACTTCCCAGAGCTTTTCGACCACGAACTGCGGCTTGATGATGGTGTCGGAATTCTCGTAAGCCAGGCAGTTGCGGCCGCGCCAGCCTTCGACCTGTTCCCACCACTTGGCCAGCGCCTTCGTATCGCGCGGCGACTCGGAAGCCGCCAGCTCATACAGGGGCAGCATGTCGTCGAGCACGTCTTTGATGTTGCCGACGATGGGCACGTCGACGCGTACCCGCTTCGAGATCGTAGAGGGATCGATATCGATATGAATGATCTTGCGCGGATTCTGCGAGAAATGGCGCGGGTTGCCCACCACCCGGTCGTCGAAGCGCGCACCCACCGCCAGCAGTACGTCGCAGTTCTGCATGGCCAGGTTGGCTTCGTAGGTTCCGTGCATGCCGGGCATGCCGACGTAACGCGGGTCGGAAGCGGGGAAGGCGCCCAGCGCCATGATCGTGGTGGTGCACGGTGCACCCACCATGTCGACCAGGCGATGCAGTTCTTCGTGTGCGCCCGATGCAATGACACCGCCGCCCACGTAGATCATGGGGCGTTCGGCGGCCAGCAGCATCTGCACGGCTTTCTTGATTTGCCCTTGATGGCCCTTGGTGATCGGCGCATAAGAGCGCATCTTGATCTCGCCACGCTTGGGCGTGAACTTGCAAGTGGCCATGGTGATATCTTTGGGGATATCGACCAGCACCGGGCCGGGCCGGCCCGTGCACGCGATATAAAACGCGCGTCGCATGGTCTCGGCGAGGTCTTTGACGTCGCGCACCAGGAAGTTGTGCTTGACGCAGGGGCGCGTGATGCCCACCGTGTCGCATTCCTGGAAAGCGTCTTCGCCGATGGCTGCGGTAGGTACCTGGCCGCTCAGGATCACCATGGGAATGGAATCCATATAGGCGGTGGCGATACCAGTGACGGCATTGGTGACGCCCGGGCCGCTGGTAACCAGTGCCACACCCACCTTCTGCGATGAACGCGAGTAGGCATCCGCCGCGTGCACAGCCGCCTGTTCGTGGCGTACCAGCACGTGCGTGAAATTGTCTTGTTTGTAGATTGCGTCGTAGATGTAAAGCACTGCGCCGCCGGGATAGCCGAACACGTGATCGACCCCTTCTTCGGCAAGGCAGCGCACGACGATATCGGCGCCTGAGAGTTCCATGTTGTTCATTCCTTTCGAAACCAATACCAATGCCCTGGTCGGCTGGCCGCCTGAACAACGGACGACGATGACAACATGCCCTGGCGCTTCATGATTCACGGAACCATTCCACCCAGACACCTTGCCACCCCGACACGTGCTCACCGAAACACGGTATACGCGCTGCTTCGAGCGCTGAGGTAGAAACGAAAGCCCGGCAACGCACGCTTGTGGCGCGGCCAGCAGCAGATAGGTAAAAAAGGGCGCAAAAAACCGGGCGGATAGCCCGGGAAAGAGCCTGTGTCGATTGCTGTACGGATATGACTAAAAATCGACCAGCTACTTTAACCTGTTGTGTACCGCGAGGCAAATGCTGCCTTGGAAGAGGCATAAACCCCATTGCCACGCCTTTATACTGGCGGCTTCACAGCAGCCTCGCACCTTCAGCATGATCGCCCCGCTTCCCCGTCTCGAGCGCTTTCTGTACAGCCACCACCTTTTTGGCGGAGCGCGACAGGCGCTGGGGGTCATGCTTCCCGTATTGTTCCTGGCCGGGCTACTGGGTCGATTTGATGAGGGCGTCACCGCCGCTGTAGGCGCCGCCTGTGTCGCATTTCTGGATCAGCCCGGCGGCCCGCGCCGCTACGGCATTCAGGGTATGGCGGCGGCCGTTCTGCTGGGCTCAGTTACCGTGGCCGTGGTGGGCGCCGCCAGCACGAGCCCCCTGCTGCTCTGGCTTCTGGTGCCGGTTCTGTGCTTCGTCTTTTCCATGTTCACCGTGTTCGGCAAGCAAGGCGGCCTGTTGGGCTTTGCCTGCCTGCTGATCATGACGCTGACCATGCGTTCGCGCCCCGAGCTGCCCGATGTTTGGATCTACACGCTGTATTCGCTGGGCGGCGGCGTGTTCTATTTCGCGTATAGCTCGCTGGTGCACCGGCTGAGCTGGCATCGGGAAGAACAGCAAGCCCTTTCGGCCGCGTTGTTTGCCACCGCCGATTACATGAAGGAACGCGCCTCGCTCTACGATACCGAGATCGATTTGAACTCGCAGTATCGCAAGCTGGTTCGGGCACAGCTCGACATGACGGAAGCCCAGCAGGCCGCCCGCGACACCGTGCTGCGGGAACTACCTTCTGGAGAAACGCGAAGCGACCGCTCGCGCGCGGCAGCGCTGAACCTGTTCATCGACATGGTGGCGTTACTCGACACGCTGGTGGCCACCCATACCGATTACGTCACGTTGCGTCGGCATTTTGCCGAGGGCGACGCCCTGCTCTTTCCGCGCGACGCCTTGCGCAAGCTCGCCGCCAACGTCGAACTCATTGCCTTGAACGTCGCCCGCAATCGGCGTGAGCGGGTTCGTAACAGCATCAAGCCGGAACTGCGGGCGCTGGAGTTCGAGCTGCAAGAGCTACGTGAAGATGGCTTCGTAAACGAATCACCGGAGGTCTACGCCCTGCTGCGGCAAGTGCTTCAACGCTTGACCCGCGCCGGAAATCTCGTGGCGCGTATGGCCGAGAACACGCGCCGCGGTGAATCCACCGAGCTGGTTGATCAGCGCCTGAACCGGGCGCTCGACCGCTTCCTGTCGCGCCGCAAGTGGCGGCTGGGCATGTTGACCAGCAATCTGCGACTCGACTCGCCGCACTTCCGATATGCCGTGCGGGTCACGGTCGCGGCAAGTATCGGCATGACCCTGAGCTCAGTAATTGGTGATTGGGTGGGCCGCAGTATCGTGCCGGGTTGGGTGATTCACGACTACTGGGTGCTGCTGACCATATTGGTCATCATGAAACCGGGTTTCGCACTGACCCGACAGCGCAATGGGTGGCGGCTTACCGGCACACTCATCGGTTGCGTATTAGCACTGGTCATCTTCAACCGGTTCGAAAGCGCATACGCACTGGTCGGTTTGCTCGTTCTGTCGGCCGTGCTCTGGTACGCCCTGCTGCAAGTTCACTTCATGCTGGCCGCCACGGCCAACACGGTGTTCGTCTTGCTGGCCTTCCACTTCGTGGGTCAGGAACAGACCTTCGTAATCGGTGAGCGCATCACCGACACGCTGCTGGCGAGCGGCATCGCTCTACTTTGCAGCCACTATGTCTTGCCGTGGTGGGAAAGCAACTTCATGGGTTCACTGGCCGCAGCACTGCGGCGCGCAAACCTGCGCTTTTTGCGCAGCGGCCTGCGTTACGCCGGCTTGAGCCGCCGGCTACGTCAACCGACGTCAGCAGACGGGCAGGTCGCCGACATGGCGGCGCTGCAGACTGCCCAACATGAAGCCGAGATGCAATGGCGGGTGGATCGCAAGAACATGCACATTGCGTTCAGCAACTTCGCGGGCGCCTTTTACCGGATGATGGCCGAACCGGTGAAGCGCCAGCGCAATGTGCGGTCGCTGAACGCCCTGCTGACTCAACACCACACGCTGGCATCGCATGTCAGTGCGGCGATTCCGCTACTGGCCGACCTCGACGACGTGCCGCCGCATGTTGCGCGTGCTCTGGACGACATTGACGCCCGGCTCGCGGGGGACTCCGCAACCCACGACGATGCAGTGGCGGCGCTATTGACCGATGATGCCCGCCTGACGTACCCCTTGCGGCAGATGTTGTCGGCGGCCGCCCTCATCAATGAACTCACCGATATCGTGACGGCCCCGCCCGACGATCAGCGGCGGAACACGAGCCGATCAGAGCTCGACGCATCAGCGGCGAAGGCATAGCCCTCTTCGGCGAATCCCTTGAGTTTCTCGGGTTGCTTGATGCGATGGTCGATGACATACCGCGCCATGAGGCCGCGAGCGCGCTTCGCGTGGAAGCTGATGATCTTCCAGGCATCGCCTTTACGTTCCTGGAAGACACACTGAATCACGCGGGCCTTAAGCGTCTTCGGGTCGACCACCTTGAAGTACTCTTCGGAGGCCAGATTCAACACCGTGTCGTGCCCCCGC
>CAZPYF010000195.1:0-4722 GCA_964590015.1 uncultured Burkholderiaceae bacterium | reverse complement strand
TCAGGGCTTCCAGGCGTCGAACATGAGAGGCGACAACTTCCCGAGGGTCGCGCCCGGCCTTGGTCTGACCCTGCTCAATCGCCAGATGATGATCCGTGCGGTACAAGCCATCGCTTGCCAGCGTCATGATCTTACGATCGGCGGCCCGAATGTCGGCGGCACCCTTCACTTCTACAACGGCACCCGTGGGATAGTTGGCTGGTTCATCATGAGCATTGAGTGCAACATAGTGGGCCTTGCCATCCACGCCGTCAATGACCAGATAGCCCCTATCGCGCAATTCGTCGGCCAAGCCTTTGGCAGCTACGCGGCCGACGATGGTGCGGCCATCATCGGACGGCTCGAACACCGCGAGGTCACGCTGCTGTCCGCTCATGGCCCGCTGCATGGTGCGGATGATGTCGCCACGTTCGCCCAAGGCGCGCAGGGTCTTTTCCGCATCGGTATGAATGGCCCAGGTGCCAGGCTGCATTTCATCGGCCAGCCCCATGCGCTGCAAGCGTTGCAGGCGACCGATCAACAGCAGGCGCTGCCGTTGCAGCTTTGGCTCATTGAAGCGTGCGATATGTACCCGACCATCGTCGCTGATCTCCCGTTGCAGGGTGCGATCCAGGCTCGTCCAGCGTTCCTGCTCCACCTCGCGCTGCATGGTCTGCTGGATCTCCAGTTCGGTGCGCGGCCCCAGCCATTCGGTTGACAGTTCAGAAGCACGATGACGGAAACCATCGGCGATGTAGTCGCCCGCGATGATGAGGTCTTGCCCTGTGTCATCGCGCCCGCGCACGATGACATGCGTATGCGGGTTATCAGTATTCCAGTGATCGACCGCCACCCAATCCAGCCGTGTACCCAGGTCTGCTTCCATGCGGCCCATCAGGTGCCGGGTATAAGTGCGTAAATCATCCAGCTCGACCCCATCCTCGGGCGAGACGATGAAACGGAAATGATGCCGGTCATCGGCGCAGCGTTCCTTGAACGCATCCAGATCGGCTTCATCGACCTCCAGCCCATAAGCTCGACCTGGTTCACCATCTCGACCCGCTCCATCACGCTCAACGTATCGTAAATGTCGGGACAAGGACTGAGGGCTGGCCTGGCGCTGATTGACCAACAATGTCTTGATGGTGACGCGCCGCGAAAATGGTGTGAGTGATGCCCCCGCGAAACGCGCCGCTGTGTGGCCGCGCCCCAGGCGTGAACCGGGACGTTGACCCGCTCGCTGGCCTTGGCTTTTGGTCAGCGCAGGCCGCCGTACCGCCGATTTCCCGCCCGCCTTGCCGACCTGCTTGAGCACCTTGGACACAAAGCCCTGGCCCCGGCTCTTCGGGGCGCTGGGGCGCGTACGGAAGTCATCATCGCGGCGGTCACTCATTGCCGTTCCCTCAGAAAGTCATAGCGTGTCCTGGCGTACGAAGCACGCGGACATGTCAGCATCGGCGCGGGCCACGCGCCCCAAGCGGCACGACGGCGAAGCCGCATCGTGCCGCGCCACCCCCACGTGCAGACTGGCTTTACTGGCGGCTGGGTGCCGCGCCCTTTTGTCTTGCCTTCCGCCTTTGCCTGTCGCTGACGCTCCCGGCTCCGGCGGCATGGCAGCGCGGCGGTGTAGGCAGCCAGCACACCGCAGAGCACGGCGAAAGCCGCAGGCCAAGCATGCGCAATGCGGAACGATTGCATGCGGGATAGCCATGCCGGAGAGAACATGAAATGCAGCGTCAGGGACGCCGTAGCGCCACCCACACTGCATGCGCAATGACATGATGATGGCCGCCTGATCGACACGCCTGATCGACACGCCTGATAGCACGACCCCATGCACAGATTCGTGCAATGAATCAGCGCCCATCATGGCTGTTTCCCACGCAAGACCGGATGCGCAACGCCGATGACGGCGGACGCACTGGTCGGGCCGAAGTACCGGCTATCGAACGATGCCGGATGGGTGGCGCTCAGCAGAAACAACTCCCCATCGGCCAGCGGTCGGCATGGTTGCCAGACCGACAATGCCCGGCCCAACCGATCCGCAGACAATACGGCGGCCACCGGCACGCCGTCGATGCGTAGCTGGTCACCTATGATGCAAACGTGTTGCGGCGCGACCGCGCCCACACGTTTAAGCAGCGGAACGCGGGCCGGGAGATAGCCGCGACGGGCGGCAAGTGCCGCCGCATCAGCGGGTAGCTGGGTCAGAACAATGCTGCCCACTGGTAAATAACCGAGATGGCGGTGGAGCGGTTCAACGCGATACCAGCCGACTGGCACGCTGTCGGATGGGTTGTAAACCAGACGCGGCACGGGCTGCACAAAGGACGCCCAGGCCAGCGCGGCTAGGCCGAGGGCAGACAGCGTAGCCCATGCGATGCGAGCGCACAGGCCCAAACGAGGATGAATGGCTTTCTCCGCCACGCTGTCGGAAGCCGGAACCTGGCTCATTTCAGCCCCCTCCCAGCCAACCAGGCCGCATGCCGCTCAAGGTTGTAATCAGGCAAGGGCAAACGGGCGGCGAGCCGGTTGGCGAGCGTGCGCCAGTACGCGGGCGAGACGGCGACGGGCGCAAGCCCCAGCGCCTCAATGGCGTCGATGCGATGCAGCACGCTTTGCACGGCCTGCTTCCCTTCGGCATTCAAAAGCAGACGCGCCCCAGGCTGCACGCCGGGGATGCGCTGCAACGCGTCCAGCGGTGTGCATGCCTGCATCACCATCAACTGCCAGCGAATGGTGCCGTAATCATTGGCCTGCCAGAGAATGCGGCAGAACATAGAAGCGGGTAGGAACACCGCGCAACGCCGCCAATGATCAAGGGAAACGGTGTGCGCCGGTTCACCGAAACGCAAATAGAGCTTCAGACGGGCTTCGATATAGGCGAGCGATACGCGGGTCAGCGGCTGACGAGCCGGAGGAACGGCAAGCACTGCGGGCGCTACCCTGTCCACGCTATCCAGGCGAACCCTGGAAGACGATACGAGTGTGTTCATGGCGTGTTCTCCGGCGGGAACTCCCGTTCCAGCATACCGCGCAGCAGTTCGGCCACTGTCACGCCTTGCGTGAAGGCCGAGACTTTGATGCGCGCTCGCAATGCAGGCGTGATGTCGAGCGTCAGGCGGGCGGTGTAGAGATCGGCTTTTTGCACCGTGGCGGCATCACCCTGGCGTATCCACGCCTCAGCGTGAGGATTCGCCGGCGGCCGTGCGCCGATCCCGACACGCTTGGGCCGTGTGAGTTTCGTGCTCATGTCGGCCACCGCAGCAGTTCATCAACCAGTTCGGTGATTTCACGCGCCGCCGCGCTGTCGGGTGCAGACTCTCGGGCGAGCCGCCCGGCGGCGACGCTATCGGCAAAGACAATCCGCTGCCCAACCTCGGCGCGCAGCGCCGGCACCGGCTGTTCAGCAAGCGACTGCCGGGCTTCGCGGCCAATGATGGTGGTGCCAACACGCCGGTTGATGACAAAGGCAGCCCGCAACACGGGCCGGAACATCTGCGCTTCGCGGATCAGCGCCACCATCTCGGCACTGGCCCAGATGTCGTACGGGCTGGGCTGTACCGGAATCAGCACGTATTCAGCCGCCAGAAGCGCGGAGCGCGCCAGGGCGGCGATGCGTGGCGGCCCGTCGATGATGACGTGATCGGCCCGCCTGGCCAGTTCTGGCGCTTCTTGATGCAGTGTTTCGCGGGCCAGACCCACAGCGCTGAAAAGCCGTGGTAAGCCTTGCTGACTTCTGCGCTGCGTCCAATCCAGGGATGAGCCCTGCGGGTCGGCGTCCAGCAAAACCACCTGCTGACCGCGCAGCGCGAGCTCACCCGCGATATGGGTGGCAAGCGTGGTCTTGCCCACCCCGCCTTTCTGGTTGAGCAAGGCAACGATCATGGCGCAGCCCTCCGATCTGGAAAACCAGGCTGTTTTTGCCTTGCCGGATCGAGTGGGTTTTTCGGCTGATTTTGCCCTTCAAGATACCGGGTGTGTTTCTTTTCAGAACCTATCCATCGTGGTGGATGGTCTTTATCAATAGTTAGAGTAGTTAAGTTAGATAAGTTAAGGGACGCGCAAACCCAGTATTGGCGCGGCTTTGCAGCCATTCTGCACGCCTGATAGCACGATAGCCCCACGCCTGATAGCACGATACCGGACACGCCCGATAGCACGACACTATCCACAGGATATTCACAGCTCATCCACAGGCTTATCCCCGTGCCGTATCCGGCACGGGCCGAAAGGTCAGCAACTCGCGTCCATCTTCGGGAATCAACTCGATGCCCAGCACATAACCGGGCAACGACTGCCTGGCTACCAGGGCGCGCAGGTCGCAGGCGAAGTCGTAGGATCTGGCGGTGCTGCCGGACTTGCGGTGCAGATGCCTGAAGTCGAATTGCCAGCCATCCGGCTGCTTGCCGCCATGCTTGCGCACCAGGCGGTACAGCCAGCGTTCGATGCCGCCGGTCAGCTTGAAATAGGCCGGATCGATGGTCAGCACCAGTGCGGCGTCCACCACGCCCGCATAAAACCAGTCCGGCAGAATCAACTCGATGCCCAGCGGCGTACCCTGAGCATCGGCCAACTCCTGCCACTCGTTGATCCAGGAAAAGCGATGCAGGCGCCGCCCGGTCGTCTCGCGGATGGACGTGGCAACGCTGGTCGATTGCAGGCGATCCAGCGCGGCCTTGAGGCGTTGGTAGTCGCGCAGCGACTTGCCGCGCCCGATGAAGCGCAGGATCTCGTAGGGCG
>CAZPYF010000194.1:0-4734 GCA_964590015.1 uncultured Burkholderiaceae bacterium | reverse complement strand
ACACGATGACGCCGGTATGACCGAATTGGCAACGTTGGCAAGCAGTTGCAACCGCCCCCCGTGTGCGGCACCATCTTTCGTTAAGGCGCTGTCATTCTTTGGTTCCACATGGCAAGCGGAAGTGGCGTGCCGGTTTGCCATATGCGCTTTAGCGTCGCAAAAAGCGCCTCGGTGTCTCGCTCGCCCGGCCCGCCGCGCCAGTATTCGGGTGTTACGGCAACCCACTGCCCCGATGCCGGGTCATGCTTGCCCACCGTGAATCGAAACGAGTAGTGGCCGGTGCCGATACCCATACGCAAGTCAGAAGCCACTAGTTGGCCTTCAATATTGTCGTAGCGCAGCCAGTCATCGGTGAACCAGCGCAGGCCTTCGATATAGTCGCGCGGAGCAAGCGCGTCGCCCAATTCGACATTCGACGGGAACTCGATGAATTCAGGTGACCGGTCGCCATCAAACATGCCGGTTATCGCTTCGACGTAGTTTCCGCCGTCGAGGCGCGCCACCACGCGCCACAGTACGATGTTGAAGGGTTGCGGCGACGAGAACATCGCCACCGGCCGGCGGCCTTGTTCCACCAACATGTCGTGCACTCGCTCTTCCGCCCAGTGCTTGGCGGCCAGCGACGCCATGAGATAACCGGCACCGATGAAGAGCACCCACGTCAGCGCCCGGGCCATGGCCGGCTTCATGCCCGCGACAAGAGCCACGATGACGGCACCAAGCAAGGGCAGGGTGTAGAACGGATCGATGATGAACACGCTCGACCAGCTGGCGGGAGCGGGGCGTAACGGCCACCAGAGCTGGGTGCCGTAACTGGTGAAGGCATCGAGCAACGGATGGGTGATCAATATCAGCCAGATGGTAAGAAGCAGCCGCCCATACCCTTCGCCATCTTTATGAAGCCTGAGCCGTCGCGCCAGCCATCCCAGAAACAGCGACAGCGCCGTGAGCACGAACAGGGAATGGGAGAAGCCGCGATGGTTGATCATCTGCGAGAGCGGATCGCCATAGTCAATGACAATATCGAGATCTGGCAGCGTGGCGAGCGCGGCGCCGGCCAGGAACGCTTTGCGCCCATAACGTGGGCCCATCATGGCGCCGGCGATGCCGGCACCTAGAACGGCCTGAGTGACTGAATCCATAGTTTCTTTTGGTCTGAAAGGCCTGTGGCGGATTGTAGGCGAGCACCATTACGTGCAAGCGATAAAATGGAAGGCTCTCCCATACCTGGTTTGATCATGGCTGATTTTCTCGTTGCCGCCTTATACAAGTTTGTTCACCTGCCCGATTTTCGTGCGCTGCGGGCGCCGCTGCTCGAGCACTGCGAAGCACAAGGCGTAAAGGGCACGCTGTTGTTAGCTGAAGAGGGCATCAACGGCACCATCGCGGGCACCGAAGCCGGCATCCGATCAGTGTTGGCGCGGCTGCACAGCGATACGCGCCTGGCCGACCTGGTTCACAAGGAATCGTGGTCGCCCCACATGCCGTTCTACCGCATGAAGGTCAAACTCAAGCGTGAGATAGTGACCATGGGCATTCCGAACGTGCACGCTCAAACCATGGCAGGCCAATACGTTAAGCCCGAAGAGTGGAATGAACTGATTTCCGACCCCGACGTGGTCTTGGTCGACACCCGCAACGATTACGAATACCGCATTGGTACGTTTGAAGGCGCCGTCAACCCCCGAACCCGCAGCTTTACCGAATTTCCGGGTTGGATTCAGGCGCAACAAGCCGAAGGGGGCGCCCTGCATGGCAAGCGCAAGGTGGCGATGTTCTGCACTGGCGGTATTCGCTGCGAGAAGTCCACTGCATACATGCGCTCGCTCGGCTACGACGAGGTCTATCACCTGGAAGGCGGCATTCTCAAATACCTTGAAACCATGCCGGAAGACAACAGCCTGTGGCGTGGCGATTGTTTCGTTTTTGACGAGCGAGTATCGGTGCGCCACGGCCTTGAGCCGGGCGAATACGCGTTTTGCCGCGCCTGCCGTGAACCGCTGAATGCCGAAGACCGGGCATCGCCACACTTCGTTGAAGGTGTGAGCTGCGGCTATTGCCACGACAAGCACACCGATGAGCAGAAAGAACGCTTTGCCGAACGGCAGCGTCAGGTGGAGCTGGCCCGCGAACGGGCCGAGCGCCATATTGGCGAGCGTGTTGAGCTGAAGAAACAGGCCAAGGCCGAAGCATTGGCTCGTGCCAAGGCCCGTCGCGAAGCACGCCAGGCCGGGCGCGGTACTGAACCGGTGAACGAGGCCTCGCGTTGACGCCGATTCTGTATTCCTTCCGCCGCTGCCCCTATGCCATGAGGGCGCGACTGTCACTGGCGGCGTCGGGACAGCGGTGCGAATTGCGTGAAGTGGTGTTGCGCGACAAGCCTGCTGAGCTGATCGCGGCGTCGCCCAAGGGCACGGTACCCGTGCTGGTGCTGCCAGATAGCTCGGTAATTGACGAGAGCCTCGACATCATGGTGTGGGCTCTGGGCAAGAATGATCCGAAGCAATGGCTACCGCCGTTAGGCGAGCGGCGCGACGCCATGCTGGCGCTTATTGCCGAGTGCGACGGTACGTTCAAGCAGGCGCTCGACCGCTACAAGTATCCGCAGCGCTTCGAGAATGTAGATGCTCTGGAACAACGGCACCAGGGCAGCCAATGGCTCATGACCTTAGACGTGCGGTTGAGTAATGCGCCTTTTCTTTTTGGCAATCAGGCCACGTTGGCCGACGCCGCAATCATGCCGTTCGTGCGCCAGTTTGCGCAGGTGGATCGTGCATGGTTCGATGCCCAACCCTGGCCGGCGTTGCTCGCCTGGCTGCAGGGCTGGTTGGAATCGGAGCTGTTCGAAGCCGTCATGGCCAAGCATGAGCCTTGGCGTGGCGGCCCCGGTATCTCGTTTCCTTAGGCGTTATCGCTCCATGCCGGGCACCACGGCGTTGAAGCCGCAGTCGACGTGGGTGATTTCACCGGTGATGCCGGCCGCGAGATCAGACAGCATGAACGCGGCGGTGTTGCCCACATCTTCGATGGTGACGTTGCGGCGCAGCGGCGCGTGTTGCTCCACGAACTTGAAAATGAGCGTGAAGTCTTTGATGCCACTGGCAGCCAGCGTCTTGATGGGCCCGGCCGAGATGCCGTTGGCCCGAATGCCTCGTGGCCCCAACGCCGCAGCCATATAACGCACGCTGGCTTCGAGCGAGGCTTTGGCCAGCCCCATCATGTTGTAGTGCGGCACGACCCGCTCGGCACCCAGATACGTGAGAGTGAGCACCGAGCTCTTGCGGCCTTCCAGCAGCGGCAGCGCGGCCTTGGTCATGGCCGGGAAGCTGTAGGCAGAGATGTCGTGCGCGATACGGAAGTTCTCGCGCGTCATGCCGAACAGCACGTCGCCTTCAAGCGCTTCGCGTGGCGAAAAGCCAATGGCATGCACGAGGCCATCGAGGCCGTCCCATTTGTCGCCCAGCGATTTGAACGCGTCTTCGATCTCATTGTCGTGTGCGACGTCACAGGAAAGGACGATGTCGCTACCGAACTCTTCCGCGAACTCCTCGACCCGTTCTTTGAAGCGGTCGCCGGCGTACGTGAAAGCGAGCTCAGCTCCTTCGCGGTGGCACGCCTGCGCGATGCCGTAGGCAATCGATCGAGTGGATATCAATCCTGTGATCAGAATGCGCTTGCCTTGTAGGAAACCCATTTGTTAACGATCCTTCTTCTATAAAACTGGTATGAAAGTGTTCAGCCGCGAATGCTCGAGCCGGGAACCCGCAGGCGCTTGCCCACGGCCAGGTTATTGCCCTTGAGATTGTTCAGCTTGCGCAGCGTATCGACGTTGGTGTTGTAACGGCGAGCCAGCGCGAACAGGGTGTCGCCTCGCTTTACGGTATGTGTGAGCGCCTGTGTATTGGGCCGCAAGACCTGCACGTCGCGTGCGGTTCGCGCTGCCGGGCTGGAGCCTGAAGCGCCGGCGCCCGTGTCGAGTGAGGCCTGCCGGATGCCTCCACGCGAAGATGCGGTGCGTTGCGGCGACGGCGTTGCTGACGCGACCGCCACCGCCTGCGGTGCCGGCCTCACATTGGGGGTCGTGGTTTCAGGCAGAGCTGTCGGTGCAGCCGCCACCAACAGCGTGGTGTTTGACCCGGCCTTCGACTGCTTTTTACCAATACCGTTGACAGCGCGGAACTGGTCGAGCGGCATGCCGAACTTACTCGCGATGGTGGTATACGACTCGCCCTTCTTGCTGCGGTAAGTTGTCCAGGAACTGAGCGGCCCTTTGTAGGCCTGCAGGTTCGCCATGAAGATGTCGGCCTTGTCGGCCGGCAACAAGATCGTTTGTTCAGCCTCGGCTTTGATCACCGGGCGATTATGTGCGGGATTCAAATCGCGGAATTCGTCGACCGACATTTCAGCCAGTTCTGCCGCTACCTCGACGTCAATGTCGCGCTGCTTTCTGATGGTGGTGAAGTAGGGCGTGTTGCTGATGGTGGGCAACGTGACGCCGTATTTTTCGGGGTTCGCCACGATATTCTTGATGGCTTGCAACTTGGGCACATAGTTGCGGGTTTCTTCGGGCATGGTGAGCGCCCGGTAATCGAGCGGCAGGCCCTTCTTCTCGTTGCGCTCAAGCGCACGGCGCACAGCGCCTTCACCCCAGTTGTATGACGCCAGGGCCAGATACCAGTCGCCTTGGAATTCGTATAGATAGCTAAGGTACTGAAGCGCGGCGCTGGTCGAAGC
>CAZPYF010000193.1:0-4769 GCA_964590015.1 uncultured Burkholderiaceae bacterium | reverse complement strand
CACCGTCTCGATAACCCGTCGGCACACGCGCTCAACAAGCGCCGCATCGTCGCCCTGCTCGAGAATCAAGGTGAACTCATCGCCGCCGAGCCGAGCCACCACATCGTTCTGCCTAACGGCGCGGCGCAGTCGGCCGGCCACTTCCTTGAGCAGCTCGTCGCCCATATCGTGCCCAAGCGAATCGTTCACCTCTTTGAACAAATCGAGGTCGAGGTAGATCAGCGCAAGGTTACGGCCGGCGGAATCGGCCTCCTTCATGGCGCGTTTGAGCTCGTCGTGGAACATCTGGCGGTTGGGCAAGCCGGTGAGATGATCGAAATGCGCCTGGCGCCAGATGGTTTCTTCCTTCAGCCGTTCGGCCGTCACGTCGGAGAACAGGCCGATGTGGCAATTCACCGAGCCGTCTTCGTTGTATGACGTGTCGATGGTGAGGCGCTCGACATACTCTTCGCCGCTCTTGCGTCGATTCCAGATATCGCCCGCCCATTTTCCGGTTTCGTGCAGGCTCTCCCACATCCGCTCATAGAATGCAGTGTCGTGCCGCCCCGACTTCAAGAGAGTCATGTCGCGCCCGATTGCCTCGCCACGCTGATAGCCGGTAATGGCCGTGAATGCCGGGTTGACGTCGAGAATGGCACCTTTCGCATTGGTGATCACCACCGCTTCACTGGTGTTGGAATAAACCAGAGCTGCGCGACGCTCAGAGGCTTCGGCCTTCTTGCGTTCCGTGACATTCAGCACGATGCCAATAATGGCCGGTGCGCCGTCGAGCACCATGCGTGACGCAAACACCTCGATGTCCATGACGCGCCCATCACGGCGGCGTGCCCGAGTCTCGTAGTGCGAGGTGCTCAACATGTTGAGCCGTTCCCATGGGCGCTTCTCTGAACGCCCACGGCCACTGTCGGAATTCGGGTCCGCCAGCAAGTCGCGCACGGTAAGGCCATCCGCCATTTCGTCGGGCGTGTAGCCGAACATCTCGGCCAGTTTGCGGTTGGCATAGCGGAAACGCATATCGCCGTCCATGACGAAGACGCCTGTCACGGCGTTGCGTGCGAGCCCTTGAAACATGGCGCTGGTACGGCGCAATTCTTTGCGCTCACGCTCAACGGCCTGAACCAGATCGCCGATCTGCTGGCCCGACTGGTTCAGTGCCTGGGCCAGGCGACCGATTTCATCGTGGGGAACATGAAGCGTGCGTTCGGCATAGTTGCCACGGGCCAGTTCCTGGCAGTGACGCGCCAGGCGCTGAAGCGGCTCTACGATTTGGGTGCTGACAGCCAGGTAAGCGGTCAGCAGAATCAGCGCATTCAACACCAGCAAGAGGTACATGCTGTCGAGCGCGCCATCTTGGGCGACTTGAGCTTCTGCAACGAGATCCTGGATCAGCGCATCGGTGCTGGCAAGGAGTGCGGCCGCAGCGGCGGCCAATTCGGCTTGCCGCGACACCATTTCGGCCGGCATGACCGCGCCCTGGGCCACCGGCATCTTGCGGATCAGATCGCGATACTTTTGCCAGGATAACCAGACACCGGCCATGGCCTCGGTATGTGCGGCCGCCAGAGGCCGAATCATTTCCCCGAATGCTGCGCCACCACTTCGCAGCACCAGATAGGCCGCTTCGAAGTCGATGATGTCGTGCTCTATACCTTCTGTTTCATTGCTGAGCCCGGTGCTGACCGAAAGACTTTCGTACGCCAGCTTCTGGCCCAGCATGCGCATTTTGCCGGCCACGGTGGCCGTTGCCGCCACGCCATTGAAATCCTGGAGCATACGATGCACCAAGCCCAGGTTTAACCCCGAGTAGACGAGCATCCCGATAAAGACGATCGCAACCTTCTGGCGCAGGCCCAGATCGAGTGCCCGATGCGGTAACCGAAACGGTAGCACTCTCAATGGTGGTCTGTTTCCATGTTGTGGTCTCCCCCCGGCGGAAAGTGTATCGAAGCGCGACCGCTTCAACAACTTGTATCTCTACCAAGGGCGCATTAACAACTAGCGTGAGATCAACAGGGGAAAACGCACATCGGCGAGCATGGAACGGGTGACACCACCAAATAACAATTGACGGCGCCGCGGCTTGCCATAGGCGCCCATCACGATGAGGTCGGCGTCTTCCTTCGCCGCCACCGAAAGAATCACTTCGTTCACCGCGCGCCCATAAGAGTGTTCCTCTCGGGTATGAACCTTCCCGCCATGGCGGGCCAGATAGAGCGCCGCATCGCTGCCCGGCAGGTCGCCGTGGCGGCCATCGTGCTTTTCCGGGTCGACCACCATCAGAGTGGTTTGCTCCGCCATGGTGATGAAGGGCAAGGCGTCGGACACGGCGCGGCGCGCCTCGCGGGTGGCATTCCAGGCCACCACGACACGTTTCACGTCGGCGCGCTGCTTCCAGTTCTCGGGCACGATGATCACCGGCACGCCAACCTCAAACACCACCCGTTCGGGCGTCACACTTTCGGGCAGGCGGGTCTCTTGTCTCTGGCCGATGAGCACCAAGTCGCAATGCAGCGAGTTGAGGATGGCGTCTTCAGCTTCAGACGAGCGCCAGAGCACGCGAAACTCAGCTGAGATTCCACAACGCAAACCCACGTCTGCGAGTCGTTGCCCCGCTTCAACCACTGCCTGTTGTTCTCGCTCGCGGCGCCGCGCAATGGCGGCTTGTATGGCTTCATTGCCGCGCACGTTGCTGTAGCGATTGTTTTCCAGCGCCAAGGCGCCCATATTGAAGATGCCCACCAGGTGCGAATCGCACTGTCGCGCCAGCCAACCGGCATACTCCAGAATCGTGTAATCGGGGTCGGCGTAATCAATGAAGACGGCAATGCTCTTCCATGCACTCATGTTTGGCTCCTGGGGAAAGGCCCATGCTAGCTTAATATCGTATCAAGCCGTAAAATGGCTCATACAGAAAACACTGAGCTGCTGGGCGCCAGCGCCCGCACGCGCAGCCAAACAGGAGGGCATAGATGTCGATCGAAGCAACCGTGAGCGCCGCGCTCACCCTCGAGAACTTCAATGCGCATCAGTCAGCGCAAATGAACCTGCTGCGCGAAACACTCGATATGCAGGCCCGTACTGTCACGGAAATCATGGAAGCGTCTACGCCCAAGCTGGCTACCAGCGGCCACCTGGGCACCAACGTGAATACATTTGCCTGAACGCGCGTTCGCCTGAACCGGCTTCACGCTAGGTTGTTAAACGCAACAAAGCCTCGCACCATTTTGGGCGAGGCTTTGTGTTTTGGCGCAGTCGCGGCGTTAGCCCAGACCTGGCGTTAGCCCTGGCCGAGGCGTTCGCGCTGATACGTGCCGTCTTGCACATGGCGGCACCATTCGTGATTGTCGAGATACCACTGCACCGTCTTGCGTAGCCCGCTTTCAAATGTTTCGCTGGGCGCCCAACCTAGCTCACGCTGAATCTTGCTTGCATCGATGGCATACCGCAGATCGTGGCCCGGCCGGTCGGCCACAAACGTGATGAGATCGGCATAGCGCTGCAAACCGTTGGGCTTTTGCGGCCGCAGCTCTTCCAGCAGTTCGCAAATGGTTTGCACCACTTCAATATTACGTTTCTCGTTGTGCCCACCAATGTTGTATGTTTCGCCGACCTGCCCCTGGCTGAGCACCTGGTACAGGGCCCGGGCGTGATCTTCCACATACAGCCAATCGCGTACTTGGTTGCCCTTGCCGTACACCGGCAGGGGCTTGCCTTCAAGCGCGTTCAGAATCACCAGAGGAATCAGTTTCTCGGGGAAGTGATAGGGCCCATAGTTGTTGGAGCAGTTCGTGATCAGCGTGGGCAAGCCGTAGGTACGGCGCCATGCGCGAACGAGGTGGTCGGAGCTGGCTTTGCTGGCGGAATACGGCGAGCTGGGCGCGTAAGGCGTGGTTTCCAGGAACAAGTCTTCGGGGCCTTCAAGGTCGCCGTAGACTTCATCGGTGGAAATATGGTGAAAACGGAAGCTTTCGCGCTGGGAATCGGGTAGCCCGCGCCAGTACTCGCGAGCCGCTTCGAGCAGCACATAGGTACCCACAATGTTGGTTTGAACGAAGGCGGCGGGGCCGTCGATGGATCGATCGACGTGCGATTCGGCGGCAAGGTGCATGACCGCCTGCGGCCGGTGTTCGCGAAAAACCCGGGCCATTTCTTCGGCATCACAGATGTCGACCTGTTCGAACGCATAGCGGGCGTCGCTAGAGACGGGCGCCAGAGACTCGAGATTGCCTGCGTAGGTGAGCTTGTCGACATTAACGACGGCGTCGGACGTATTGCGGATAATGTGGCGTACGACTGCAGACCCGATAAAGCCTGCCCCGCCGGTGACGAGTATCTTCATGCTGTGTAAGGAAAGATCGAAATCCAATGAAGATAGCATGTTTGGGCAGTAGAACGTCGCTACGCATCAGTAGTGCCCGCATCAAGGAAAACCCTAGTCATCACCGAGTGATGGTGTTACACTGGTTCTGATTAGGGTACCCTTGCAGCAGCGCGAATTTGCATCGCGTACCCCTTTCGTCGGCAGCGACGCCGGCGCACTCCATAAACGCCCGCTGCGGCGCAATATTCCGGGGCAGCCGCCCCACGCTTTCGGCAGTTTATTGCCGATCTGTTCCACCGAACGCTACAACGCCGTGCCAAGAGCGGTCGGCGTCTTTGCTCCACTCGCATATATAACGAACGCGGAGCCCGTTCGATCACTCTAGGAGAACATATGGCTAAAGAAGAACTCATCGAAATGGGTGGCCTCGTCACTGAAGTCCTGCCCG
>CAZPYF010000192.1:0-4872 GCA_964590015.1 uncultured Burkholderiaceae bacterium | reverse complement strand
TCAGGCCGATGTCGGGCATTTCGCCCCAGCGCACTTCTTCGATTTCGGTTTCGATAAGGCCGTCGTAGATGCGGCCTTCGTCGCCCTCGGCGCACGACACCGTGACCTCGCGCCCATTGGCGAGCACGTCGGTGGCATCGGCGCAGCCCACCACGGCGGGGATGCCCAGCTCACGCGCGATAATGGCGGCGTGGCAGGTTCGGCCACCGCGGTTTGTGACGATGGCCGAAGCCAGCTTCATGACCGGCTCCCAGTTCGGGTCAGTCATGTCGGTAACGAGAATATCGCCGGCCTGCACCTTGTCCATTTCAGACGCATCGGCTACCACTCGCACCTTGCCGGAACCGATCTTCTGGCCGATGGCGCGCCCGGTAACGAGGACATCGCCTGTGGCCTTCAGGCGATAGCGTTCCTGAACATCATTGCTGCCTTGCTGTGACTTCACCGTTTCAGGACGCGCCTGCAAGATGTAGATCTTGCCGTCGATGCCGTCGCGGCCCCACTCGATATCCATGGGGCGGCCATAGTGCTGCTCGATAATGACGGCGTAGCGCGCCAGCTCGATGACCTCGTCGTCGGTGAGCGAATAACGATTACGCTCTGAAACGGGAACGTCAACCGTGCGCACGGCGTGGCCCGTGGTGCGATCGGGGTCGAATTCCATTTTGATGAGTTTGGAACCGATACGCCGGCTGATGATCGGGTACTTGCCTGCGGCCAGCGACGGCTTGAACACATAGAACTCGTCGGGGTTCACCGCACCCTGAACCACCGTTTCACCCAAACCGTAAGATGAGGTGAGGAACACCACGTCTTTGAAACCTGACTCGGTATCGATGGTGAACAACACCCCTGCACTGCCCTTGTCGGAACGCACCATGCGTTGGATGCCGGCCGACAGCGCTACTTCCGCATGGGCGTAGCCTTTATGCACCCGATACGAGATGGCGCGGTCGTTGTACAGCGACGCGAACACGAGCCGAATCTTTTCGAGCACCTCATCGATGCCCACCACGTTGAGGTAGGTTTCCTGCTGGCCGGCGAACGATGCGTCGGGCAGATCTTCGGCGGTGGCGGAGGAACGAACCGCAAACGAGCCCTGGCCATCGGCATCCAGCTCGGCAAACGCCTGCCTGATAGCCTGTTCAAACTCGGCGGGAAACGGGGTGTCGATGATCCACTGACGAATCTCGGCGCCAACCGACGCCAGCTCACGCACGTCTTCGGGGTCGAGTGTTTTCAGTTTGTTGGAAATGCGCTGATCGAGGCCGGTGGTATTGAGGAAACCACGAAACGCTTCGGCTGTGGTGGCGAAACCACCGGGCACGCGCACGCCCGCACCGGCAAGCTGGCTGATCATCTCGCCCAGCGAGGCATTCTTGCCGCCGACGGAGTCGACGTCAGTCATGCGTAGCTGTTCGAAAGATACGACGTAAGACATAAGTCACCTGTAAATGAAAAGAAAGCGTGTTTGCTCAATGAACCGTGCGGTGCAGCATTGCCATGCAAAGGCCGGAACACTGGGCAAACCCGCCTTGGAAAGGCAAGTCGGTGACGTTAGTGTTAATCTTGCCGGATTGTACCGTTTTCGGAAGCGCCGCATCACCTGTCATGTCTAGCCCCGTCATTGAACGCACCGTCTTTGTCGTATCCGACAGCACCGGCATTACGGCTGCCACGTTCAGCAATTCCGTACTGTCTCAGTTCGAGCAGGTTCAGTTCGATACGGTGCGCATTCCCTACCTCGACAGCATCGAGAAAGCCGAAGCTGCCAAGGCGCGCATCAACCGCTGCGCGGCCGAGCAAAACGCGCCACCATTGGTGTTCAGCACGCTGGTTGACCCGGCGACCTCTGAAACCATACGCAGTGCCGAGTGCATCTTCTTCGATCTGTTCGGCACTTTTGTGCAGAATATCGAGACGGCGCTGGGTGTGAAATCCAGCCATTCGGTGGGTCGCTCGCACATGGGCGGGCTCTCGAAGCAATACAACGCGCGTATCGAAGCTATTAACTTCACGCTGGCACACGACGACGGTCAGTTCGTGCACGGCCTGGAAGAAGCCGACGTCATTCTTATCGGCGTGTCGCGTTGCGGCAAAACGCCCACCAGCCTCTATCTGGCCATGCAGTATGCGGTCAAGGCGGCGAATTACCCATTGATTCCCGAAGACTTCGATCGGGGCGGCTTACCGGCCACCTTGCTACCGTTTCGCAGCAAGTTGTTCGGGTTGTCGATTCAACCCGGGCGCCTGGCCGAAGTGCGTAACGAACGTCGCCCCAACAGTCAGTATGCGTCGATCACGCAGTGCCGCCACGAGGTGGCTGCTGCAGAGCGGCTCATGCGCATGGAAAACATTCCGTGGCTGTCGACCACCACGAAATCCATCGAAGAAATCTCCACCAAAGTCATGGCCGAAATCGGCCTCGAGCGCCGCAGCTACTACTGAGCGCGCATGCTGCGTGCCGCAGCTACTATTGCGTGTCCGACGTACGCTACCCGCAGCGACTATTGAGTGACCGGCGCGTGCTGGCCGCCGCAGCTACTATTCAGCGCCCGCAGCGTGCCGGCGCTTTTGCTCGAAGAGGCAGATGCCCGCGGCCACCGCCACATTAAGGGATTCCACATCGGGGTTTTGCGGGATACGCAGGCGCAAATCCGCCGTTTGAAGAATCTCGGCGTCCACGCCCTGCCCTTCATTACCGAACACCCACGCCGCCGCTTCAGGCAGATTCGCTTCGTACAACGACACCGCGTTTTCCAGCGCAGTGGCCAGCAGTGGCACGTCGAGCCGCGCGCGCAAGCACTGCAGATCCTGCCTCTCATGAATGGTCATGACGAAATGCGCCCCCTGACCACTGCGCAACACTTTGGGCGACCATACGCCGACACATCCTTTCGATGCGTACGCGTGCCGGATGCCGGCCGCCGCTGCGGTTCTAAGTAGCGTGCCGAGGTTGCCGGGGTCTTGCACTCGATCGAGCCACAAGCAGTTCTCGCGGATGCGTGCCGGTACAGTGGGGCTGGGCGCCACACCGACAAACATCACCCCCTGGCCCTGCACCACCTGCGAGGCACTTTTCAGCAAAGCCGGCTCGCACAGGCGGACGCGTGACGGTTCCACGGCGGCCAGCAGTTCGGCGAGTTCTGCATTCGCGGCACGATCGGCATCAAAGAAGGCGAGCTCGGGCTGGCCCACATGCGCGAGCCAGCTCTGACACAGATGCACGCCCTCGAGACCCACACGGGGAGGCGCGTCGGAACGCTCCCCTGGCAGCCGATGCCCGGACAGCACTCGTGACAGCAGCCGGAAATCGGGGTTGTCGCGAGAGGCGATATGTTTCATTGGCCGACCAGTTCGTACTGCTGCCGCACCGGTGCAAAGCTGCGTCGATGTTCGATGCACGGGCCGAAGCGCACCAGGCGTTCGAGGTGCAGCGCCGTGGCATACCCTTTGTGCTGATCAAAGCCGTAATCGGGATAACGCAGGTGCATTTCGCCGCAATAGGCATCGCGAGCCGTCTTCGCCAGTATCGACGCAGCCGAGATGGCCGCCACCTTCGCGTCGCCGCCTATGACATATTGAGCGGCGCACCGCAGGCCGGCAGGCACTTGATTGCCGTCGACCAGAACCTGCTGTGGCGCATGCT
Source organism: uncultured Burkholderiaceae bacterium (assembly GCA_964590015.1). Taxonomy (GTDB): domain Bacteria; phylum Pseudomonadota; class Gammaproteobacteria; order Burkholderiales; family Burkholderiaceae_B; genus Yanghanlia. Next base: position 1,223 of record CAZPYF010000192.1, on the reverse strand, counting down.
GCAAGCCCTCGCAGGCCCGCCGCATCGCAAGCAGTGTCGCGCCCAGAATATTCAAGGTGTCGATCTCGTCGACCGAGGCACTTGCCACGCACCACGCCAGTGCGTGTTCACGAATCTGAATCGACAACTCCTCGCGCCGTTGCGCGGTGAGTTTTTTGGAGTCGTTCAAGCCTTCAATGGGCAGTGCGTCGTCAAGTATGACCGCCGCAGCGAATACCGGGCCCGCCAGTGGGCCACGCCCAGCTTCGTCGACGCCCGCTATGCGGATCGAGGGCTGCGGTACCGGTTCGAAGAGATCAGCAACGAAGCCCACGGCTGTCTCGCAGGCATCGACAGGGGATCGATGAAAATACAGCGCACGATCAGGATCCACGGCCGGCCTCCCGAACGATGGCCTCCGCGACGAGTCGCGGCGTGTCGAGCGCCAAGCTGTGATGCATATCGGTGAAACGCTGCTCCACAGACACCGCATAGTCGGCATCGACCAATGCGCGCCACGTGGCGTCGGCCAATGCCGCCGGCGTGGCCGCTTCCTGAAGCAGTTCCGGTACGACAAAGTCTTTCGCCAGCACGTTGGGAAGGCCCACCCAGGGCACCAGCGGGCGCGACTGGCCGGATTTCCATTGCATGATCGTGCGCATGAGCGGTGTCAGAACATACGAAATAACCATGGGGCGCTTGAAGAGCGCCGCCTCGAGCGTGGCGGTGCCGCTGGCGACCAGCACCGCATCGGCCGCTTCCATCACGTGCCAGGCCGCCGGCCAATCGCGGGTCGATGCCGGGCGACCCTGGCCGTCAACCGCGCTTTCCTCCGCTCCATTTGTGCCGGCGGTGGCCGGCCCGGCTTCGGGAGCGCGATCGATAATATAGCAATTGGGTAACGGATGCTGCTTCAACAGCGCCTCGAACTCACGCCGACGCTCTGCGTTGACCATGGGCACCACAAACTTCAGCGCCGGATCGCGCTGCAAAAGAATGCGTGCCGCCTCAAGAAAACGCGGCGCGAGCTGCCGTATTTCAGAACTGCGGCTACCCGGCAGAATCGCAAGCAGGCGCGCATCGGGGTCGAGCCCCAGCCGCAGGCGCGCGGCGCGGCGATCAGGCTGCATGGGAATGTTCCCAGCCAGCGGGTGACCGACACAGGTGACCGGTATGCCCTCTTTCTGATAAATCTCTACTTCGAAGGGAAACAGCACCAGCATGTGCGACACGGCTCGGCGTAT
>CAZPYF010000191.1:1760-4901 GCA_964590015.1 uncultured Burkholderiaceae bacterium | reverse complement strand
GCATTCATGCAGTGGCCTACGGGCCTGACGGCATGGCCGTAGGCACGGGGCGCCTGCTTCCTGATGGGCATATCGGCCGAATGGCCGTGCGCAAACCCCATCGCGGCAAAGGCGTGGGCGCGCTGCTGCTCGCGCAGCTGGTTGACGAAGCACGCCGGCGGGGCCACCTGCAAGTCGAGCTGGCGGCACAAGTTCACGCCCAGGCGTTTTATGCCGCGCAAGGGTTTGTGGCCGAAGGCCCGGTCTTCTTGGATGCGGGCATCGACCACGTCAATATGCGGCGGGTGCTTACCGCTTAAGACGCATTCCGTACGTGGTGACGCTCATGCGACAACGTCTTCGCTGAATGCATGCATCATCGCGATTGCGTCCGCAGCCGCCCGTGGCGGTGCACTTCTTCCAGAACATCGCCCAGCGTGTTCAAGCCGCGCGCCTGCAGTGCGGGAATCAGCTTAAGCAATACCTCGGCGGTGGCACTGGCGTCGCCGATGGCCGTATGGCGGGCTTCCTCTGACAAGTCGATTCCGAGGCGTGTGGTGAGCGCGTCAAGGCTGTGATTCGCCGAATCTCCGAACAAAATCGCCGATAGCATCACCGTATCGAGCACGGGATGATCGAAGCGCAACCCGATGTGTGCCTCGTCGCGATGCAGAAAGGCCATGTCGAAATCGGCATTGTGAGCCACCAGCACCGCGCCTTGGGCGAAACGATGCAGGCGCCGGGCGGCCACTTCGATGCCGGGGCAGTGCGCCACCATGGCGTCGGTGATGCCGTGAATGCGCGTGGAATACGCAGGAATGGGTCGACCCGGATTCACGAGCGTATCGAGCACTTCCGTCTCGACCCGCTTGCCGTTCACAATGCGTACCGCAGCCAGCTGCACGATCTCGTCACCGCTGCCGGGAAGTAGCCCGGTGGTTTCCGTGTCGAACACGACGTAGGTCAGATTATCGAGCAGTGCCTCTGCGAATTCGTCGTTGCGATACTTCATCAACAAGTCGAAGTCGTACGCAACGGTGCGCGTGGTGGTGGCCATTGCATGCGGAAACGCGCCGCCCATTTCAAGAGTAAGCGCATAGCCCGCATCGCTGTCTTCCGGGGTGGCAAGCAGGTCGGCCACCAGTAACCGCATTCGCGCTATGAGCGGGTATCCGTTATAGCTCTGGCAGGTGATTTCGAGTTGGGCGTCGGGGTCATCGCTGCGCAGAAGCCGATGGTAGGCCTCGCGTATCGGGGTGTCTTCCACGTAGTCGAAGAGCAGGCGGTCGAGGCCCGGCGCGTCGCCCGACTCCCCTTCACCCAGAAGTTTCTGTGCGAGCCCGTTATAGAGTACGAGCCGATGGTCGGCCGTGCACAGCACGATACCTACCGGAAGATCAGCCACCAGAGTGAGCAGCCGTTCCTTCTCGATCACCTGCCGTGTGGTTTCCCGCGCCACGGCTTCCGCCAGTTCGTTTCGCGCCGCATTCAGATGCCGTATCAGAGCCGTGGCGGCGGGCGCCAGGTCTCCCAGGTAACGTGCCGACATGTCGGTAAGGTCTTTTCCGACGTGGGCATGGCTGCGTGCACGCAGCTCTCCGGCCAGCTGCTCGATGGGTTTGGCGATATGTTCATCGAGCCACCGCCAGACTCCGATAAGCAGGCTCAATATCAAGAAGCCGGCAATGGTGCCGCCGGTAATCACCCCGTTCAGGGTATCGGTATCTGCGTTACGGGCATATCCGAAATAAAGCCCCGCGAACAGGGCAACGGCGCTGCCCACCGCTACGGCGACGAAGGCCAGAAAGATGCGAAGCCGCAAGCTGATGGGTTGGCTTCCGGAGGCGCGTTGCGGCATGATTCACGCGGGTAGAGTGGGGCGGCAGGCCACTCGCAACGCTGGGCTATCTGCTGCCACCGCTTGCCATTGAGCCCCTTCCAGCGTGCCGTCGGCGTCGATACGGGCGCCGCCGGCCAGTGTGGCTTGCCTGCCATGGTGGCAGTCGAATGCCATGGGGACTGAACGCGTCGGTTGCCAACGTTCAACCAATAGCAGTTCCGAAAGAACAAGGCCGGGGCGCTCGGTGGATTGAATCCTGGCCCGCGTGTCGAGCGCTATGAAGCGTACGGTAACCGGCTGCAGGTAAGTCCATGGCGCCCAGAACGCACTGCGTTGCCCTTTACCCACAATTTCTACCGTGGGTGGCAAGGCTGACGTAATACGGTCGAACCAGGTGTACTCGTTCCAGACACTGTATCCGATCATGGTCAGCCCAATGACGGCAGGCATGGCCCAACGAGGAGCGCTCTTGCCACGGCGCCTTAGCAGATGCTTGATAATGAAGACCAGGCACGCGGCAAAGATGCCGATGGCGGCCATGGAAAGCAAGTCTACCCACATACTGTTGTTGTCCTTCAGCGCAGGGCGCCTTGGTCGTGGCCGATCGCGGCCTGCATGGTTCGTACGACCACGAAGGCATCGCGAAGGTGATTGCGTTCGAAGTCGGAAAGGTCTGCGGGCGCAAGGTAATTCGTGATCTCGCGCCCATCTTTGATCAAGTTGGCCTGGTTCTGAAGCCGTATCATGGCGATGACATCGTAGGCTTCAACGAGGTCGCGCGCGCCCGACGCCGACACCACCCCTACGTCGGGCGCCGCCAGGATGCGCGCCCGTGTATTGACGTCTTCAATACGCCCCCGCAGGGCGTAGACGCGTGCCAAGTCGGTAATCGGCACCACGCCATTGTGCTTCATATCGATGTGATTCCGGTAGGGGCCCGACCTCACGGTGGAAAATCCCCGAATCAAACCCAGAGGCGGCGCATGTTTGAGGCTGTTGGCCACCATGTGAGCCACAAAGATGGAATTTTTGGATGCCATCTCGAGCGTCTCGGCCTGCAGCTCGCGGTGCAACGCGGCGGTACCCCGGATGGGGCGCAGGTCGAACATCACGGAAGCCAGCATCTGCGACTGAGGCTCATGGGTAACGGCCCAGGTGTGAAAGTAGCGGCGCCAGACACTTACCGGTTGCCGCCAGCGTGGATTGGTGGCCATCATGTCGCCTGGGCAATATACATATCCGCAGGCATTTAATCCGTCGCAAACCATGCGGGCCAGCTGCGTGAAGTACGGCATGTCGTCGTCGGTGACGCTATCGTGCAG
>CAZPYF010000191.1:0-1660 GCA_964590015.1 uncultured Burkholderiaceae bacterium | reverse complement strand
GCCATCTCTGCCACGGTCGATGCACTCAGCACCTCTTTCATCACTGAGGCGGCGGTGGACGCCTGAAAACGCGTGATATCGGTTTGCGTGACCATGCCCACAAAGCGGCCGGCATCGACAACGGGAACGTGGCCCACCGTGTGTTCAAGCATCAGATGCAGCACGTCGGATCCGAGCGCTTCAGGCGGCAAGGTGACCGGGTCGGTCGTCATGATATTGCGTATTGGAATCGAGGGATCGAGCCCTTCGGCCAGTACGCGGTGCGTCAAATTGCGAATAGTGACTATGCCCACGAGCGTGTCGGTACCCGGGTCGGTCACGCCTAATGACGATACGTGGTGTTCACGCATGATCTTTGCGGCTTCGGTGACGCTCGTCGTTGGCGAACAATGCAGCGGCAGGCGCGAAATCAATGCCGCCACTTTCTGAGTTGAGATATCGGCGTTTCGCGCGAAGGTGCGATTTGTGCGATTGAAGTAGCGCTGGAAAGAGACGAACGTGTCGAGTAATCGCCGAAATTCATCGGCCGGAAGCTGGAGGATACGGCTGGCGCGCGTGGCATGAGTGGTGGTTGCGGCGTGGCCGTCGCGAAGGAAGCCGCGTTCGCCAAACGTGTCACGCGTGGAGAGTAGTGACACCACGGCGCCATGACGATCAGTGCTTTCCACCTCGCCATCCATAACGACAAACACCCCACCCAGCGGGTCGTCGATGCGGTAGATCAGTTCGCCCGGCTGATAGTCGCGGCAGCGTAACGTGCCAGCGATGCGCAACCGCTCTTCAGCCGAAAGATTATCGTAGGGATGCGCGCTTTCCAGAAAGGTGGCGAAAGCGGAAACCGTATCGTTCATAACGCTCCACATGCAGACGGGTGCATGGCGCACCCGTCTGTTCTTGAAATGCCGGGCGCGAGGCCCGGCGGGTGGACGACATCAATGATGCGTGGCGGCACCTGCTCCTCGGGGAATACGGATCGACTCCACCAGATCCTGGATTTCCTGTGGCGGCGCTTTGGTCACCGATGACACCACGAAGGCGACAGCAAAGTTCACTAGCGCCCCGATCGCGCCGATCGACAACGGCGAGATGCCAAAGACGTAGTTGTCAGGCGTATCGGGCAGATTGTTAGTGCCCGGAACGAAGAACCAACCCTTGTACACGAAAATATAGACGGCGGTGAACAGCAGGCCTATGAGCATGCCGGCCATGGCCCCTTCCTTGTTGATGCGTTTGAAGAAGATGCCCATCATCAGAGCCGGAAAGATTGTTGCTGCCGCTAGACCGAATGCCAACGCCACCACCTGTGCCGCGAAGCCTGGCGGGTTTAAGCCCAGCCATGTGGCGAGGATAATGGCGAACGTCATGGCTATACGCGCGATCCTGAGTTCCTCTTTCTCGGTTAGATCAGGTTTTATCGAACCCTTGATCAAATCGTGCGATATCGCTGAAGAAATGGCCAGCAACAAGCCCGCTGCGGTTGAAAGCGCAGCCGCCAGGGCGCCGGCTGCCACCAACGCAATAACCCAACCTGGCAGTGCGGCGATTTCGGGGTTCGCCAACACCATCATGTCGTTGTCGACCTTGACCAGTTCATTGCCTTGCCAGCCCTGCTCAGCGGCCATCTTGGTGATGGGGTGGTCGGCCGGCGCACGGTCGTTGT
>CAZPYF010000190.1:0-4908 GCA_964590015.1 uncultured Burkholderiaceae bacterium | reverse complement strand
AAGGTGTTCATCGAACAGATGCGCGAGCAGGTGCAGAACATCGAATAGGTTCCGGCGGGGTCTGCAGACTTCCGCCAGTATCTCGACAAATACCTCGTACCGAAACTCGGCCGAATGGCGGCGAGCGAGGTCACCCCTGCGGATGTGGCCCGCCTGCTGGGCGGCATCAAGGAGCGCGGACCGACTGCGGCGAACGACCTGCGGCGCTTCACGCGGCGCATCTTCGCCTTCGGCGTGCGCCGTCGCCTTGTCACCAGCAACCCGGCTGCCGATTTCTCACCACGGCTCGATGCCGGCGGCACCGAACGGCCGCGCAGCCGGGCGTTGACCTTCGATCGATGAGATCGCGCGACTATTCGTGAGCATGCGCGAGACGGCGAACTTCGGTGAGGACAACCTGCTGGCGATCAAGTTGCTGCTGGCGCTGTGCGTGCGCAAGGACGAACTGCTCGGCGCGCGATGGGAAGAATTCGACCTGGACGGCAACACGACACGCAGGCCGGCGCCGTGTGGCATCAACTCTGATTCGCAAATGTTTTTGTTCGCCGCTGATCCGCCAGCTCGAACAATTGCGTAAATGAAAAACCCGTTTGCCCCAACCATTTCGATACGGTAAAATGCCGTACTATCTGGAGGCACCGCCATGACCACCTCAACCGCCCGTTTCGATCTCAAGCTGGATTCCGGCGAGAAGAAAATCGTCGCACGGGCCGCTGCGCTCATGGGAACCACGATGGCAGGCTTCGTGCGGGCAGCCGCCAAAGAGAAGGCCCAGGCATTGCTCGAACGGGAAACCCGCGTCGTACTAAGCGAGCGCGACTTCGCGCGTTTCGCTGCGGCGGTCAGCGGTCCTTTCGAGCCCAACCCGGCTTTGTCGCAGGCGCTGAAGGAGGCGCGGCGGAAAGTCCGTCGTGCTTGAAGAGCGCACGCTCGACGTCAGCGTGCATGACCGCAACGGGTTCGATTGCGGCGTTCCCGAACTCAACGACTACCTGAAACGCCTTGCCGAGCAACACCGGCGCAAGGGCGTCAGCACGCCGTTCGTGCTGGTGGATATTGACGCACCGACCGAGATTCTTGGCTACTACTGCCTGAGCGCAGCCCAGGTGGATGCCGCGGAACTACGGGAAAGTGACCGCAAGAAGCTGCCTCGCTACCCGGTGCCGTGCTTTCGCCTGGGCCGGTTGGCGATACGCAAGGACCGGCACGGGCAGGGCATCGGGAAGCTGTTGCTCGCCTGTACCGTCGATCGCTGCCTGAAAGCACGGAACGATGTGGCAGCCTATGCGCTGATTGTGGACGCGAAGGATGAGAACGCCAAGCAGTTCTATGAGCACTACGGGTTCATCGCTTTCTCCGACGAACCTATGACACTCTATCTTGGGCTTGGTGGCTGATGGCTGTAGCTAACACTATAGCTGAACCACTCCCGCCCCGAACAATATGCCAATGAATCAAAACGATAGCCGCGCTCCCACCGAGCAGGTGCAGAACATCGAGTAGCTTCCGGGATGTTCCTCCATACCCCGATGAATCCCGCGAAATTCCGCTCGGCATTTCATCTGGCGGTCTCGCCCTCGCCCCGCTTTTCCCGCGAAGGCTCGGCGAGTGAATACTTGCAGCGACTCGACGCGCGCTTGGCCATTACGCTGCGCATCCACTCGCTTTGGTCTTCGCCCTCCACGAAGCCGACCGGATCCGGGTAGACCAGTTGCAACACGGTGCCCTCGGCGACGGCGCTTTTCGGGAACGCCGGCGCCCTGGGGTCGCTCACTTCGACGGGACTGATGACTGCGATCTTCGCTTCCGGCTTGCGCACTCGCAGCCTTTCCACGGTCCCGAGGAAACCGTCCGAATGGAAGCTCCCATTCAGATGGAAGATCGTCTTCCCGGGGAATCTCTGCAGAACCGAAGCGATCGATTCGGCCATGGTATCGTCCCGCAATACCTGGGCGGCATAGCTGTTCTCGGCCCGGCGGCGGGTTTCCGGCGTTTCTTTGCCGTCCTTGCCGTCAGCCTCCCCGCCGCCGTGAGTGGAGCTTCCGCTCAGGAACCTGCTGTATTTGGCGCGATAAGCGCCATCGGTAACATGCAGGTCGTGCGCGACATAAGCGCGTTCCTCCGGCGTAAACGCCTGAAGTATTCCCAGCCCGTACTGTCCGACGCAGGTGACGGCCCACGCCGGCGCCTCGGCGGCGACGACCGGCAGGCCGTTGTCTTTGGCGAATTGCACCAGGGGCCGATATGACGTGCGGTAGTTGTCCCACGCCCGGCCTTTTTCGATCAGATTGTTTTCCCCGATGCGCCCGGCCAGGTAGTCGTCCAGAACCGGTTGCACGTCGCGCTCGAACTGCTCCAGCGAGAGCACGATGCCGGCGAAGCGAGCGTGCAGCGCCCGCAACAGCCGTTGCTGCTGCAAATGGATGCCGGGGTGGCGATGTTTTTCGCCGAAGAAAATCACGTCATAGGCAGCCAGGTTTCCGGCCAGGCTCTCGATGTCGACCGGACGGGGAGAGGTTTTTCCGCCGTCCGTCAAGACGAAGGCCGTATCGTAGAAGTCGGCAAAAGGGCGGCCGAGGACGAATTCCTTCTCGGTCACACTGAGCGCAATGGAGTCCTGGGCGGCCGGCGCCGCGCATGCCAATGCCAACAGGGTGCCGACGGCGAGGCCCCGGCCGGTTCGATCAATGAGCGTTTTCACGTGTGCTCCGCGCGAGCGTTTTTGGTCCGATGCCGAACGATCATATACATATATCCATCACGGTAAGTGTAGAGCGCGGCATGAAGCCGGTGCCTTCGAAAGAATCCGTGCAGTAGTCTCGTGCAGCACCACGTTGCGGCCGGGGCAAAACGGCCGGTATAGCCTGTTGGCGGCCCCCTGGCCCGCAAGCCGCCCCATGCTCCTCATTGATTTCATATTTCCCATATCGCTATATACAAGTTGCTATTACGATGAGTTATACTGGCAGCTCGAACCACTATGGGCGTGACGTTGCGAGCCAGCAGCCGGCGTCCTTTGAATGCTTAAATTGAAACGAACGATGGCTCGAGCGAGGACATGAACGGGCCTTCTTAAAGGGCGGCATGCCAATGAGTTCTATTGAAGAACTTCTATCCAAACAAGCGATAACAGAGACGCTTTATCGCTATTGTCGCGGTCTGGATCGCATGGACAAGCCGATGGCTCTTTCCGTATGGCACCCTAGAGGCATTGCCGACTACGGAGAAATTTTCAAGGGCGATGGTGCCGGATTCATCGATTGGGTGTGGGAACAGCACGCTCGAATGACGGCGCATTCGCACCAGATCACCAATATTTCTTGCGACGTGAAGGGCGAATGCGCGGTCAGCGAAGCTTATGTCACCACCGCTTTGATTACAGAGACCCGGCCTGGCTATCAATCAGTATTTACAGGCCGCGGCCGTTACGTGGATTGTTGGTCCAGACGGGCGGGCATCTGGGCCATTGACCACCGTCGCTATATCCATGATTTTGGGGAAGTGCACGAAGGACCGAGCCCCGACTCGGGACGCGCCGGCCGCAGGGACCGGCAAGATCCATCCTACGATTTACTGTGCATGACGTAGCCGCTTATCGGGCTCAAAGTATCCGGGAAAATACAAAAGAATCATATCGAATCCGCATCGGATCGAAGTTGCTTCCAGGGTAAGGCGCCGGGTTTTTCCTGTTTCGCTCATGTTGGTCCACATCTCCGATCAGTAGTCGGCCTCCCTTGTTTGCCGACGTTGCGGCACTGCTATCTGCTATTCGAATGTTCCGCTTGAATCGATCATGGAGAAGTCCTGTGAAAGGAAGAAAAGGGTTGCTGGCATATGCCATGGCGTCAGTCACCATAGGCGCCGCATTGGCGGTGAACACGGCCCAGGCGGTTACTGCCGGACAAGGCGAAGAAGGCCGTCAAGCGTACGAGCGCTATTGTGCGGAATGCCACGATGTCAGCCTGCGCGGCAGCGCGCATGGGGCACCGCTTACAGGCTTCCATTTCATTTCGCGCTGGGGCCGCCGCACGACCGCCGACCTTGCCGAGTACCTGCGCAACGATAATGTAATGTCGTCAAAGGTGCCGCCTACGGAGAATAGTGAGGTGTATGTGGCGATCGCTGCTTACCTTCAGCGAAGCAATGATGTGACACCGGACGGAGCGCCGCTTTCCGCAGATACCAGCACCTCTGTTCCCGACGCGAAGCCTGATCTGGCTACGACCGTCCCGGAGCTGGCCAAAAGGGCGGGGAAATGGATCAATCGCGAAACCCCCGCGTTCGTGCCGGTGACTGATGCCCTCCTGCGTAATCCGCCGGACTCTGATTGGCTAAGCTGGCGACGGACCCAAGATGGCCAAGGTTACAGCCCACTTGGGCAAATCAATCGTAACAATGTGCGCCGGCTCAAACTCGCTTGGGCAATCACGATGTATGAGGGCAGCAACCAAGCCACGCCGCTCGTACATGACGGCATCATGTTTCTGACGCATCCAGGCAATATTATTCAGGCTATTGATGCCGCAACCGGTGAGCTCATCTGGGAGTACGCGTATCCGTATCCGCCGGCGTCGCGCACGATGGGCGGACCTTTGCGCAATATTGCGATTTACAAGGACAAGATTTATCTGGCGACCTATGACGCTGCCGTTGTGGCAATCGATGCACGTACCGGTGAGCAAGTCTGGCGTGCCGCCCAGGCCGACTACACGAAAGGGTACACGCACACGATCGGCCCGGTCATTGCCGGCGGCGTCGTGATCAGCGGTATGAACGGCTGTGAGCGCTACGGCAACGACGGCTGCTTCATTACCGGCCACGATCCGGATACGGGTCGCGAATTATGGCGTACCTCGACGCTTGCCTTGCCCGGCGATCCAAATGAAGCGACGTGGGGCAAGGTCCCCC
>CAZPYF010000189.1:0-4970 GCA_964590015.1 uncultured Burkholderiaceae bacterium | reverse complement strand
TTAGAGTTTCCGAAGCTCTCGATACAGGTTCGATTCCTGTCGGGCGCGCCACCGACTTCCCAGGGCTTACTTCGCTAGTCTACCCCTGAACGCTTCCAACACGCAGCCTGAATGTGTACCGAACGCCTTCATCCTGCACGATTCACCAACCACCCTCATGGTGTGTGCAACGCAGCATGGAAGCGCGCAACATACTCATCGAACGTTTCTGTGTCTGCGGCCTCGATCGCGAGCTGCTCGGCAATGGAGTCTGCGGCTTCTTGCACGTAGCGTTGCTCCAGCTCGGCATCCATAGGGCCGTGCGCCAGCGTATTGTGGTGCTCGGTGCTGAGCTGCAGCATGAACGCATGCAGGCTTGCGTGCTGCTCGCGCAGCGCATGCAGCACACGCGCCGATGGGGTCAGCTCGGTGTTGTGCAACTTCTTCCGCTGCAGTTCCAAGGCCGCAACGTGGCGCTTGTGCCCCGCCGCCTCGTCCAGCATTTCGGCATAGGGCGCGATACGGTCGATGAGCTCGTCGCCCCAGTCGCGTAATGAAATGTCGCGATCGTCGCGGCGCAAGAGCAGGCCCGGCTTACGCCCTTCGCGCACCACGGTACTGAAATTCTGCTGGCTCACCGCGCAATGACCGTTGCCCGGGAAAAACGGGCTCTCTTCCGCCGCACAGAACAGCAGGAAGGCGTCGATGAACCGACAGGTCTCGGCCCGGATACCCACCGGTGACCAAGGGTCGACATCAAGGCAGCGCACTTCAACGTATTCAACACCACGTTCGGCCAACGCCGTGGCCGGGCGCTCGCCGCGCTGGGTGCCCCGCTTCGGGCGGATGCTGGAGTAGAACTCGTTCTCGATCTGCAGAACATTGGTGCTCAGCTGGATCCATTCGCCGTTCTTGTGCGTGCCCAACGCTTCGTACGCAGGCCACGGCGTGGTCACGGCCGTGTGCATACGCTGCAGAAAGGTTTCGATGTCGTTGTAGCAAAGCTGTAGGTCTGACTGCGCCTTGTTCTGATAGCCCAGGTCGCTCATGCGCAGGCTCGTGGCCCAGGGGGCATACAACGTGTCGGCATCGAACTCTTGCAGCGAGTGCGGCATATCGCCGAGGAATGCGCGCGACACGGCGGGCGAGGCGCCAAACAAATACATCAGCAGCCAGCTATTCCGGGTGAAGTTACGGATCAGGGCCAGGTAGCCCTTGGTGCGCTGATGCTCGAGCGAGATGCCTTCAATGCCAATGAGATCCCACAGGCGGTCGGGGGCTGAAAAGTTATAGTGCAGCCCCGCGATGCATTGCATGCGTTTGCCATAGCGGTGCGCCAGGCCGCGCCGATACACGTGCTTGAGCATGCCCGAGTTGGAAGTGCCGTACCAGCCGATGGGAATGTCTTCCTCAGCCGGCAGCTCGGCCGGCATGGACTGATTCCATATCAGTTCGTCGTGGAGGTTTCTGGCAACGAAGCGATGCGTCTCTTCAAGTTCCTGCAGTAGTGACTCGACGCTCGGGTGAATGCCCGTTATCAACTCGAGCAACGCCTCGGAATAGTCGGTGGTGATACGCGGGTTTGTAAGTGGAGAACCCAGGGCGCTGGGATGCGGAGTGAGCGCAAGCCGGCCTTGCGTATCGACGCGCAAGCCTTCCTTTTCGATGCCTCGCTGCAGCGTGTTCAGAAGACCGAGATCCTGGCGGACTCGGGCGAGGCGGGGTAGGGGTGAGCTCATGCGCAACTTCAGGTAGCGTTCCAGATAGCGGCGATTTTACCCGAGGGTGTGCGGCAAGGCAGAAAGGCGAGTCAGGAGGGCTTTTTGGACCCAGGGATCGTGGGCGTGGCGCGCCGCGTAACGATGATGGGGGCTCCTGAATCGGCGCTGTCGTCGAAACCCAGCTGCCCCGTTTGCAACGCCATGGTGATGGCGGCCTGCCGACCGTGTACGCCGAGTTTGCGGCACGCATTCTGGATATGAAAATTGATAGTCCGTTCAGCCAGGCCCATGATGCGACCGGTCTCCCAACTGGTCTTGCCGATAGCCACCCATTGAAGGCAGGTCAGCTCGCGTTCTGTGAGGGGCTTCATGACGATTCCTCTAGGTTCATCGAATGCCACTGCCAGTTACTGCAGTCTTTGTAAATTGTATCCAAATGACACTCTGTGACCCCGGGGGTTATCCCGGGCTTCACAGGGCGGGTGCTACAATTTCGCCAGCACTGATTTGGCGCCGATTTGCTCGATCCGCTTGCGGGCGCCTCATAAATACCGCTAAAGAGGTCCTCAATGGCCATCAATACTTCCTTGCGCGCCGACACGGCGATCAATTCTCTTAACGACATCGCGGCCACCCACGAGCCGGGTTCGGTGGGCATCGTCAGCCCTGTCACGATCCAGTTCAACGAGCCTCTGCATCTCACCAGTGGCCAGGTCCTTCCCCAATACGAGCTTGCGGTTGAAACGTACGGCGAATTGAACGCCGCACGCAGCAATGCTGTACTGATCTGCCATGCACTCAATGCGTCGCACCATGTGGCCGGCGTGTACGCCGAGAACCCGCGTGACATCGGTTGGTGGGACAACATGGTGGGGCCCGGCAAGGCCGTCGATACCGATCGCTACTTCGTGATCGGGGTCAACAATATCGGCTCATGCTTCGGCTCAACCGGCCCCGCGAGCGTCAACCCCGCCACCGGCAAGCCGTGGGGGGCCGCCTTTCCGGTACTCACAGTAGAAGACTGGGTGAAGGCACAAGCCCGGCTCGCCGACCACTTCGGCATCGAATGCTTTGCGGCCGTCATGGGTGGATCGTTGGGGGGCATGCAGGCCCTGAGCTGGTCCATTACCTGCCCTGAACGACTGCGCCACTGTGTCGTTATCGCGAGTACGCCCAGGCTCTCGGCCCAGAACATTGGCTTTAATGAAGTGGCGCGCCGATCGATCATCAGCGACCCGGATTTTCACGGTGGCGATTACTACGAGCACGGTGTCGTGCCGGTTCATGGCTTGTCAGTCGCCCGCATGATCGGCCACATCACCTACCTTTCCGATGAAGCCATGGCGTCACGCTTCGGTCGGCAGCAGCGGGCGGCAGAGCAGGGCGCCGAATTCCGCTATGGTTATGACGTCGAGTTCGAGGTGGAGTCGTACCTGCGCTATCAAGGCGAGAAATTCTCAACCTACTTCGATGCGAACACCTATCTGCTCATTACGCGCGCGCTCGATTATTTCGACCCCTCGCGCAGTCATGGCGGCGATCTTGCTCAGGCGCTGAAACCGACAAAGGCTGATTTCCTGTTGGTGTCGTTCACAACCGACTGGCGCTTTTCGCCTGAACGCTCGCGCGAGATTGTTCGTTCGTTACTGAAGAATAAGAGCGCGGTTACGTATGCCGAGATCGACGCGCCGCATGGGCATGACGCCTTTCTGCTCGACGATCTGCGCTATCACGCGGTTGTGCAGGGCTATTTTGATCGCATGGCGGCCAGCTTGGGCTTGCCCGAGCGCCGGCGCACCACGGGGGTGCTGGCATGAACCAGATCAGCGTCAAGCCGCCCGCACACGTGCGTGCTGATCTAAAGCGCATTGCGTCGTGGGTTGCACCGGGCAGCCGCGTGCTCGATTTGGGTTGCGGCGACGGCACCTTGCTTGCGCATTTGCAGAATGAAAAGCAGTGTGTAGGTGCAGGCGTCGAGCTCAGCGATCAGCAGGTCATTGCGTGCGTGCGCCGTGGCGTGAGGGTCATTCAGCAGAACTTGGAAGAAGGGCTGGCGTTGTTCGACGATCACCAGTTCGATACGGTGGTGCTGTCGCGTACGCTGCAGTCGATGCACAACACCGAACGCATCCTCAAGGAAATGGCGCGAGTAGCCGAATACGGCATCGTTTCGTTCCCCAACTTCGGCTACTGGCCTCACGGATGGTCGATTCTGCGCGGGCGCATGCCAGTAACCGGCGAAATGCCCTACCAGTGGTACAACACGCCCAACATTCACTTGTGCACGCTACGAGATTTCGAAGACCTCGCAGCGTCGCTGAACCTGCGCATCACCGATATGGCCACGTTCAAGGGCGACAACGAGGTTAAACTCCTGCCAAGCTGGCGTAGCACGCTGGCCGTCTACCGCTTCGAATCCGGTCGTTAACGGGGTCCCGCCATTACTGCATCATCGCGCGTCTACACCAGCCCACGGGTTCTACCGTTGCTGGTACTGGGTTTCGCCAGTGGCTTGCCGCTCGCCCTCACAGGGGGCACCTTGCAGGCCTGGGCCACCCTCGATGGCGTGTCGTTGCAGAGCATCGGCTTTCTCACCCTTATCGGGTCGGCCTACACACTCAAATTTCTCTGGGCCCCGGTGGTCGACCGGTACTCATTCCCGTTCCTGGGGCGCCGCCGCAGCTGGATACTCCTTACACAGCTCGCCTTAGCGGGGTCAATCGCCGCCATGGGCCTGTACTCGCCCAGCAGCAGCATGCTGCCACTGGCCATGCTGGCCGTGTTGGTGGCCTTCCTTTCGGCCACTCAAGATATCGCCTTCGACGCTTACAGCACCGATGTGCTGCGTAGTGAAGAGCGTGCGGCCGGCGCCGCCGTGAAGGTGCTGGGTTACCGGTTGGCCATGATTGTGTCCGGTGGGCTGGCGCTCGTATTGGCCGATCAATGGCTAGGCTGGCAGAACACTTATTTCGTGATGGGCGCCTTCATGGCGGTGTGTTCGCTCGCCACGTTGCTCGCTCCCGAACCTGAGGTCGTCGCAGCAGCTCCTCGCTCCTTGGCAATTGCCGTAGTTGAGCCTTTGGCCGAATTCTTTCGACGACGCGGCGCGCTCACCCTGCTATTGCTTATCGTGCTGTACAAGCTGGGCGATGCGTTTGCCGGGGCGCTATCCACCACGTTCCTCTTGCGCGGCGCCGGGTTTACCGGAACAGAGGTCGGCGCAGTGAACAAGGTGTTCGGGCTGGCGGCCACCATCGTCGGCGCACTGGC
>CAZPYF010000188.1:0-4983 GCA_964590015.1 uncultured Burkholderiaceae bacterium | reverse complement strand
GCTCCGGGTAATAGCTGCACTACCCCACCCGGAACACCGGCGGCATGAAGAATGTGTATGGCTTCTGCGGCGATTAAGGTGGTTTGTTCGGCCGGCTTGGCAATGACGGCGTTCCCCGCAGCCAGCGCCGCTGACACCTGCCCCAGGAAAATGGCCATGGGGAAGTTCCAGGGGCTGATGCACAGCACGGTACCCAGCGGCCGATGCGTATCGTTATCGAACTCGCGCTCAACCTGATCGGCGTAGTACCGCAGGAAGTCCACCGCTTCACGCACTTCCGCAATAGCGTTCGGCAGTGATTTGCCGGCCTCGCGCACAATGAGGCCAAGCAGCGACTGCATATGTTCTTCCAGCATTTGGGCGGCACGGCGCAGGCACTGCGCGCGTTCCGACACCGGAGTAGAGCGCCAGACCTGGCCCGCCCGATGAGCCTGCTTCAGCGCGGCGTCGATATCGGCTTCAGTGGCATCGATCACGGCCCCAACCCGATCGCGGTGATCGGCCGGATTCAGCACGGCCCGCGCGCGTTGGTCATCCCATTCGGGTTCGCGACCTTCAATAAGCGGAGCCGCACGCCACTGGCGATCTCCGCTACCGAGCAATGCCGCCGCCAGGGATGCAAGCCGGTGCTCATTAGAAAGATCGATGCCCTGGGAATTCAGGCGAGCGCCGTCTAGCGCGCGGCCATAGAGTTCGCGCGGCAGAGGAATCTTCTCGTGAGGAGCCCCCAGCGGCACGATGCGCGCGGCCTCGTCAGCCGGGTCGGCCACAAGCTTCTCTACTGGAATCGACGAGTCGCCGATCAGGTTAACGAACGACGTATTGGCGCCGTTTTCAAGCAAGCGGCGCACAAGATAAGCCAGCAACGTTTCGTGTGTTCCTACCGGAGCGTAGATTCGGCACGGGCGGTTCAGCTTGCCATCAGACACCTTGCCCACCACTTCCTCGTACAGTTCCTCCCCCATACCGTGCAGGCATTGAAACTCGTACTGACCGGCGTAGTAGTTCTGCCCGGCCATGTGGTAGATGGCGGCTACGGTATACGCGTTGTGGGTGGCGAACTGCGGGAACACAGCATCCGGCGCAGCGAGCAGCTTGCGAGCGCATGCGAGGAAAGAGATATCGGTATACACCTTACGTGTATACACTGGGTAGCCTTCCAAGCCTTCAATTTGGGCGCGCTTGATTTCGGTGTCCCAATAGGCACCTTTGACCAGCCTGACCATGAGTCGGTGGCGACTGCGACGTGCGAGCTCGATCAGGTAATCGATGACAAACGGCGCGCGCTTCTGGTAGGCCTGCACGACGAAACCGATGCCGTTCCAACCTTCCAGGCTCGGGTCGAGACACAGCGCTTCAAGCAGATCGAGCGAGATCTCGAGCCGGTCGGCTTCCTCTGCATCGATGTTGATACCAATATCGTATTCACGAGCCAGCTGAGTGAGCTTCAACAAGCGCGGGAGCAGCTCGCTCATGACGCGATCGAACTGCGCGCGTGAGTAACGCGGATGCAGGGCCGACAGCTTGATGGAGATGCCCGGCCCTTCATAGATGCCCCGGCCTGCGCCGGATTTACCAATAGCGTGAATGGCTTGTTCGTATGCGTCGTAGTAAAGCTGGGCGTCTTCGGCCGTGGTGGCCGCTTCGCCCAACATGTCGTAGGAATAGGTGAACCCGCGCGATTCCATGCGTTGGTTGTTGGCCAATGCCTCGGAGATGGTCTGCCCCGAGACAAATTGTTCGCCCATCATGCGCATGGCGATATTCACGCCGCGGCGTATGACCGGTTCTCCGCCTTTCGAAATGAGGCGCGTGAGGGCGCTTGAAAGATTCGCTTCGCTATTGACTGCGACAAGCCTGCCGGTGAGCACCAGCCCCCAGGTGGCCGCGTTGACGAACAGGGAACTCGACCCGCCCGTGTGCGACTTCCAGTCACCTTGGGCGATCTTGTCGCGGATAAGCGCATCGCGCGTGGCGCGATCGGGAATGCGCAACAGGGCTTCCGCAAGGCACATGAGCGCCACGCCTTCCTGGCTGGAAAGAGAAAATTCCTGAATCAAGCCCTCGACGCCCCCGCCCTTTCGCTTCTCGCGCAAGCGTTTCACCAGACGCGTGGCCATATCGCGTACCGCGTCGGGGCGTGGCACTTTGGCCAGCGGCAGCAACAAGGGCACACAGTCTTCTTCGTTTTTGCGGTAGGCGGCGGTAATGGCGGCCCGGCCCACCGACTGCGGCTGTACGGAGCGAGCGAACTCGCGGAAAGGGGAAGGCAGCTGATGCGCCCCTTCGTCGTCGTCGGTTCCATCGCCGTTTGCGCCCGGGTATAGCTCAGCGGGAAGCTGGCCTTTCTCGATGCGCGACAAATAACTCAGTAACGCCTGCTTGTGCAGGGCATGCGCGGTGAAACCGGTTTGCTCTGACGCAGCCTTCAGACGGTCGCGTACGGACTCGTCGACCTTCACGCCAAGGGTCGTCGTCGCCATTGGGAATCTCCTGTTGCGGTAGGCACGGGTACAGCCGATCTTAGTATTGGGTGCAACCGGGCTGCAATCGGTGTTTATCCGAGCGCCGCTTTTCGTCGTGTCGCGGGCAGTTGGCCGGTACAACCCGTCTTTCTCACCGCTCTTGATCCGGGCAGTTCGCATGCCCGCCGTGCTATAAACTGCGGATATAAAAAATCCGGAGACACCCATGCTGAAGGTCTACGCCATCGATGGCATCACCCCGGTGGTTGATTCCACTTCCTTCGTCCACCCTACTGCTGTGCTTATCGGCGACGTCATTGTCGGCCCAGGCTGTTATGTGGGCCCACTGGCGTCGCTACGCGGAGACTTCGGGCGCATCGTCATGGGCGCGGGTTCGAACGTGCAAGACTGCTGTGTAATCCATGGCATTGCGCAGCAAGACACGCTTATCGATGAAGACGGGCACATTGGGCACGGTGCCGTATTGCATGGCTGCCATATTGGCCGCAATGCAATGGTGGGCATGAACGCAGTGGTCATGGACCGCGCGAGTGTCGGCGACAACACGGTGGTGGGGGCGATGGCGTTCGTAAAAGCCGGAATGCAAATCGCGCCACGCAGCTTAGTGATGGGTGCGCCCGCGCGCGTAGTGCGGGAGTTGTCGGATGACGAGATCGCCGGCAAGCATTTCGGCACCCGGCAGTACCAGCGCCTGACCAGCCGCTGCCTTGATTCCCTGGAAGAAGTAGCGCCTTTACGAGAAGTGGAACCGGGTCGGCCCCGGCTCACCGCTGAACTGACCGACCCGCTGCGCTAGCCGAGTCGCCCACTCAGCACCGATCGTAGATGTCGCCGTTCAGGAGTACTGAACGGTCAACTTGCTGAATATCGGTGCGGCCGCAGAATGCCATTGTGATGTCGAGTTCATTGGCAATGAGTTCAAGGCAGCGCCGTACGCCGGGCTCGCCCATGGCGCCCAGGGCGTACAAGAATGCGCGACCGATCATGGTACCGCGCGCGCCGAGCGCAATGGCGCGCAAGACGTCTTGCCCCGACCGGATGCCGCCGTCGACCCACACCTCGATATCCTTGCCCACCGCGTGCACCACACGCGGCAGGGCCGAGATGGCAGAAGGGGCACCGTCGAGCTGACGCCCGCCATGGTTCGATACGATGATTGCGTCGGCACCCGACTCGACGGCCAAGCGGGCGTCTTCGGGTTCCATCACACCCTTGAGCACCAGGCGGCCCCCCCAGCGCTTTTTGATCCATTCCAGGTCTTCCCAGCAAAGGCTGGGATCGAACTGCTCGGCTGTCCATGACGACAGCGACGAGACATCGGTGACGTTCTTGGCATGGCCGACGATGTTGCCGAACGTGCGCCGGTTTGTGCCCAGCATGTTCAGGCACCAGCGAGGCTTGGTGGCGAGGTTGATCAGGTTGGCCAGAGTGGGCTTGGGCGGTGCAGTGAGGCCGTTCTTGATGTCTTTATGCCGCTGGCCCAACACCTGAAGATCAAGCGTAAGCACCAGCGCAGAGCAGTTTGCCGCTTTAGCACGGTCGATCAGACGCTCCATGAAATCGCGATCACGCATGACATAGAGCTGAAACCAGAAAGGCTTGTTGGTATGCGCCGCGATGTCTTCGATCGAGCAAATACTCATCGTTGAAAGCGTAAACGGCACCCCGAATTTCTCGGCGGCTCGGGCGGCGAGAATCTCGCCGTCGGCGTGCTGCATGCCGGTGAGCCCAGTGGGCGCGAGCGCCACCGGCATCGAGACGTGATCGCCGACCATCGTGGTTCGCAGGTTTCGCCTTTCGATGTCGACCGCCACCCGCTGACGAAACTTCAACTTATGGAAGTCGGTTTCGTTCGAACGATAGGTGCCCTCTGTCCATGACCCCGAGTCAGCATAGTCGTAAAACATGCGCGGCACCCGGCGCATGGCCAGCCGCCGGAAGTCTTCTATGCTGGTGATCTTCTGGGGTGTTGGCACAGCACGTCTCCTGATTAACGGTCGTCAATGAATCTGCAGCAGGCATATTAATAGACGTAACGTTTCCGCGCATACTCGCCGAACTCAGGGGGCGCGTTTCTCGACCTTGATGAACAGCGAAGCAAAGCCACTGCCCGGATAAAACGCTCGGACGGGAGGGCGGTGTTCGTCGAGCGACAGCCACTCTGTACCCGCAAGCAGCGCCTGCATGATGGCCAACAGTTCAAGCCGCGCGAGCGGCGCGCCCGGGCAGACGTGGATACCCGCGCCATACAATAGATTTAGCCTTGGGTCGCGGTCGAGCCGGAACTCATCAGGGTCGCCAAACACCGTTTCATCGCGATTGGCAGACGCCCACAGTGCCGCGACGCGGGTTCCCTTTGGCAAGCGGTGCCCGCCCAGTTCGACGGCCTGGGTCGTGACGCGGCGGTTCATGATGAGTGGCGCATGGATACGCAGGATTTCGTCGATCGCAGCCGGCAATACAGACGTATCGTTGCGTAGTTGCTTTTGAATATCGG
>CAZPYF010000187.1:0-4986 GCA_964590015.1 uncultured Burkholderiaceae bacterium | reverse complement strand
CACCCATGCGCCACTACGAAGTAGTGTTTATCGTGCATCCCGATCAGAGCGAGCAAGTGCCCGCCATGATCGAGCGCTATTCGGCCCAGATCACGGGCGGCGAAGGCGCCATTCATCGCGTAGAAGACTGGGGCCGCCGTCAGCTGGCCTACCCGATTCAGAAGCTGGTGAAGGCGCATTACGTGTGCATGAACATCGAATGCGGCCAAGCCGTGCTCGACGAACTCGAACATGCCTTCCGCTACAACGACGCCATTCTGCGTCACATGACTCTCAAGACCAAGAAGGCCCCTGGTGGCCCGTCGGTCATGATGAAGACGGTTGAGCGCGAAGAAGCACGCAAGGCCAGCGCAGAAGCCACAACCACCACGCAGTCGGAATAAGCAGGCTTACGGCTACCTGACGTGAATCGGATTGTTCTTTCGGCCTCGGTCGTTGAAATCCAGCCACTCAGGTATACACCTGCCGGTGTTGCTGCTCTGGAACTCACCCTCGAACACGAGTCTGAAGTTCAGGAAGCGCAACAGAATCGGCGTGTCACGTTTCAGGCGCAAGCCATTGCGATGGGAAGCACTGCCCACTTACTTGCCGACACTCCATTGGGTGCACGGCTCGAACTGGAAGGCTTTCTTGCAGCGGCTCGCAAAGGTTCAAGCAGGCTAGTCCTGCATATCCAGAAAGCGGCACGTTCGTATCCCGGCAGCGGTAGCGCCACCGTTTAGCATTCCAGACAAATCCGCTCGGGCAGCTGCTCGATGCACGTAGAAAACATACCGGGCCATTCCCGGAACACCATAAAGGCACATCATGGCTTTTTTCAAAAAAGGTAAGGAACGCCGCAAATTCTCGCAGCAGAATCCGCTCTTCAAGCGTCGCAAGTTCTGCCGCTTCACGGCAGCCGGCGTCGAAGAGATCGATTACAAAGACCTCGACACGCTGCGTGATTTCATTCAGGAAAACGGCAAGATCATTCCTGCCCGCCTGACCGGTACCAAGGCCCACTATCAGCGCCAGCTCGACACCGCTATCAAGCGTGCGCGCTTCCTGGCCCTGCTGCCTTACACCGACAACCACAACTAAATCGGGGCCTATAGTCATGCAAGTCATTCTGCTCGAAAAAGTCGCTAACCTGGGCGATCTGGGCGACGTCGTGCGTGTGCGCGACGGCTATGCCCGTAACTTCCTGATTCCGCAGCGTATTGCGCGCCGGGCCACCGACGCCGCACTGCAGGAATTTGAAGCGCGCCGTGCTGAACTCGAAAAAGTTCAGGCCGAGAAGCTGGCCACCGCCAAGTCGGTGGGCGAGAAGCTCTCGGGCTACGCGCTTACCATGCTTGAAAAGGCAGGGGTAGATGGTCGTTTGTTCGGCTCGGTTACCAGCATGGACATCGCCGCAGCGTTGGCCAAGAACGGTTTCGACTCGGTCACCAAGGGCCAGATCCGTCTTCCCGAAGGCGCACTCAAGGCTGTGGGCGAGTACCCCGTCACTGTCGTGCTGCACCCCGACGTCGTGGTCGACATCAACGTCGTGGTTCAGGGCGAAATGGCCTAATCGCAGTCTGTTCCGCGTGGTACAGTCACCTAGGTGACTGGCCGCCAAGAACTCCAGAAAAGCCGGTTCTCACCGGCTTTTCTTTTTTGCCGGCCTGGCCCGTACAGGCGGCTCGGCATTCCAGGCCGGGCATGCGCATCCTCATTCGTGGAGCCCTCGTTGGACAACGCCATCATGCACAGCGACCCGCAGCTCGATTATCTGCGGGTGCCCCCCCATTCCATAGAAGCCGAGCAGTCGGTGCTGGGCGGGCTGTTGCTCGATAACGCCGCTTTTGATCGCGTCAGCGACGTGCTGACCGACGATGATTTCTATCGCTACGATCACCGCGTTATCTGGCAGCACATCTCAAAGCTGATCACGCTGTCGCGCCCGGCTGATGTGGTGACCGTGAATGAATCACTCAGCAACAGCGGCAAGGCCGAAGAGGTCGGCGGCCTGCCGTATCTGAACGCGCTGGCCCATAACACCCCCTCGGCGGCGAATATTCGGCGCTATGCCGAGATCGTGCGTGAACGGTCGATGCTGCGCAAGCTCGTCACCATCGCCGACGAAATCTCTGCTGCCGCCTTCAACCCGCAAGGCAAGGAAGCACGTCAGCTACTCGATGAAGCCGAGACCAAGGTGTTCCAGATCGCCCAAGAGGGCGCGCGCGGTACCAAAGGCTTCCAGGAGATCCAGCCGTTGCTGGCGCAGGTCGTCGAACGAATCGACGAGCTGTATCATCGCGATGGCGATTCCGATGTCACCGGTGTACCCACGGGCTTCTCAGACCTCGATCGCATGACCTCGGGGCTGCAAGCGGGCGACCTCGTCATTGTTGCCGGTCGTCCTTCCATGGGTAAAACGTCGTTCTCGATGAATATCGGCGAATTCGTGGCTATCGAGCAGGGTCTGCCCGTCGCCGTGTTTTCCATGGAAATGGGGGCAGTGCAGCTGGCTCAACGTATGGTGGGCTCGGTGGGCCTGCTCGACCAGCACCGCATGCGTACCGGCAAGCTCACGGCGGAAGACTGGCCGCGCCTTACTCACGCCGTGCAGCGCGTGCAAGAAGCGCAGATCTACATTGATGAAACGCCGGCATTGTCGCCCAACGAAGTGCGTGCCCGCGCACGACGCCTGGCGCGCCAGTGCGGGCAGCTGGGGCTGATCATCATCGATTACCTTCAGCTCATGTCGGGCAGCGGTAGTGGCGAGAACCGGGCCACCGAAATCTCTGAGATCAGCCGCTCGCTCAAGGCGCTGGCCAAAGAGCTGAACTGCCCGCTCGTGGCGCTTTCTCAGCTGAACCGCAGCCTCGAGCAACGCCCCAACAAGCGCCCGGTAATGAGCGACCTGCGAGAGTCGGGCGCCATCGAGCAAGACGCCGACGTGATTCTGTTCATTTATCGCGACGAAGTGTATAACCCCGATTCGCCTGACAAGGGAACGGCCGAAATCATCATCGGCAAACAGCGTAACGGGCCGATCGGCACCATACGCCTCACGTTCCAGGGTGCCAGCACCCGCTTCCTCAACTTCACTTCAGCGGTCAGCTGAGGTCATGCCCAGCGCGGCATCATAGGCCGCGCGTAGGGAAGAGGGGTCGGCGATGCCGCGCCCCGCAATGGAATACGCGGTGCCATGATCGACACTCGTGCGCACGAATGGCAGGCCTACCGTAATGTTCACGCCTTGCTCCACGCCCAGGTACTTCACGGGTATCAGGCCCTGGTCGTGGTATTGCGCCACGACGATATCGAATTCGCCCATGCGAGCACGCATGAAGACGGTGTCGCCGGGCAGAGGGCCGGTGACGTCGAGCCCGTCGGCCCGGGCGGCCTCGATGGCTGGTGTGATCACCTCGATTTCCTCGCGGCCGAAGCGGCCGTCTTCGCCGGCATGCGGGTTCAGGCCCGCCACCGCGATGCGCGGCTTCTGCAGGCCGGCCTGGCGGCACGCCAGATCAGCCATATGCAACGTGGCCAGCTCTGTGTCGTAGGTAATAAGCGAAGGCACCCGTGCCAGAGGCTCGTGGATGGTTACGAGTATCACCCGCAGTTCCGGGTTCGCAAGCATCATGGCCACGCGCTCAGTTCCGCTGCGATCCGCCAATATTTCGGTGTGGCCAGGGTAGTCGACGCCGCCCATGTGCATGGCGCGCTTGTTCAGAGGAGCGGTCACGATGGCTCTGATACGTTCCGCCATGGCGTCGTCGATGGCGTGGCATAGATACTCGTACGCGCCGCGCCCCGCCTCGGCATTCACCTGGCCCATGGGCAGGGCATCAGACAAGGGTTGCCAGCGGTTCAGTACCGGAATCACGCCCGCTTCATGGGAACAGGATTCCGGTTCGCTGATGAGCTCGACACGCAGCTGCGCATCAAGCTCCAGCCTCGAGATGGTGGCTTGCAGTACGCCCGCATCGCCGTACACGAGCGAGGGCGTGGGTAAGCCGGCCGCAAACACCTTGACGATGATTTCCGGACCGATGCCGGTGGCATCCCCCATGGTGAAGCCGACGGGCAACGACGCGGAGCGATGTACATGCGTAGACATGGTGCGCCCCGGGGTCAAAGTGCCTCGCTGGCGTAATCGGCCAGCCTTGACCGTTCGCCGCGTTGCAGGGTGACGTGGCCCGCATGCGGCCAACCCTTGAAGCGGTCGACCACGTAGGTCAGGCCTGAACTGCCTTCCGTAAGATAAGGCGTGTCGATCTGGGCGATATTGCCAAGACACACGATCTTGGTGCCGGGGCCTGCGCGCGTGACCAGTGTCTTCATCTGTTTGGGCGTGAGGTTTTGCGCTTCGTCGATGATCAGGTATTTGTTCAGGAACGTGCGCCCGCGCATGAAGTTCAGCGACTTCACCTTGATGCGTGAGCGGATGAGTTCCATGGTGGATTGTTTGTTCCAGTCTGCCGCGCCGCCGTCGGTGGCCAGGTCGTGGCGACCGGCTCCTAGGTGCAGCACTTCAAGGTTGTCTTCGAGAGCGCCCATCCACGGCAACATCTTCTCTTCTTCCGTGCCGGGCAGGAAGCCGATATCGTCGCCCACCGGCACCGTGGCCCGGGTGATGATGATCTCGTTGTAGCGGTTCGTTTCCAGCGTCTGAGCCAGCCCAGCGGCCAGGGCAAGCAAGGTTTTGCCGGTGCCGGCCTGCCCCAGCAGCGACACGAAGTCGCAATCGGGGTTCATTAGCAGGTTCAGCGCGAAATTTTGCTCGCGATTGCGTGCGGTGATGCCCCACACACTGTTGCGCCCGTGGCTGTGATCACGCAGCGTAGCCAGCACCGCCGATTTGCCGCTGACTTCGCGCACTTGAGCATGCAGCGGTAATTCCCCGTCGAGGTAGACGAACTGGTTGACCAGGAAGTCGCCACAGAGGGGCCCTTTCACGCGGTAGTAGGTCGTACCGCCCTGTTGCCACGATTCGACGCCTTTGCCGTGCTTGAG
>CAZPYF010000186.1:0-4995 GCA_964590015.1 uncultured Burkholderiaceae bacterium | reverse complement strand
ATTGACACCCGCTTTGAAATCGACGAGAACGCCCGGGTGTTCGACGGGGGCAAGGCCTGGGTGTTTGTGTGTCGCAACGACTCAGCCAAGGCTGAACGCCTTGCCGAGCGTAATGTCGACGTGGTCGTCATGCCAAGTATGGCGAAAAAGGTCGATCTGCCCTCGGTCATGCGTTGGCTTGCCGCACATGAAATCAATGAAGTGCATGTCGAGGCCGGCGCGCGGCTTACCGGAGCGCTGCTCGATGCGGGCTGCATCGATGAGCTGCTTGTGTATATGGCCCCCGTACTGTTGGGGGCCGGGCGCGGGCTCGCACAACTTGAGCCCGCTGCCGCCCTTGATGCCGCCGAGCGCTTCGAGTTCGTCGAAGCCATGAGTGTCGGCACCGATATGCGTCTGCGGCTGCGTCATCCGGGGCATTGGGCGGCGTTGACACAGGCCCTCGACCAGACCGCCCAGCGCCGTTTGGCCGGTTGAGCGGTCAGTTCAGAAGGAACACCATGTTTACAGGTATTGTCACGGCGATCGGCCGTATCACCGAAGTGCAGCCGCTGTCGCAAGGCGACGATGAATCGGGCGTGCGTCTGTCAGTACACGCGCCGGGCTTCCTGCGCGACACCACGCGTCTCGGAGACTCCATTGCCATTCAAGGCGCGTGCATGACGGTGGTGGCGCTCGAGGCCGACACCTTCCAGGTTGATGTCTCGCGAGAGAGCTTGAATCGCACCGCAGGTTTGGGCGCGGTCGGTGACGTGAACCTCGAGCATGCCATGCGCTTGGGCGATACGCTTGACGGGCATATGGTGTCGGGCCATGTCGACGGCACGGGCCAAGTTACGATGTTCGAGCCGGTGGGCGAGTCGTGGAACTTACGCATTCAGCTGTCGGCCGATCTGGGGCGCTACATGGCCTACAAGGGCTCGGTCACCGTAAATGGTGTGAGCCTTACCGTGAATTCGGTGGAAGACAACGCAAACGGCTGCGAGATCGGCATCAACCTTATCCCTCATACCGTGCAGGTCACCACGTTGAAAGCACTGGCGTCGGGCGCGAAGGTAAACATCGAAGTCGATATGATTGCGCGGTACTGTGAGCGCTTGCTGGGTGCACGAAGCGCCATGCTATAATAGCTGACTTCGCACCAACCGAATTGCCACCCCCGGGCGGCATTTTTTGTGTTCGGTAGTGTACGGACAGGTGGCCGAGCGGTTGAAGGCGCACGCCTGGAAAGCGTGTATACGTTTATAGCGTATCGGGGGTTCGAATCCCCCTCTGTCCGCCAAGAATTCACGACCAAGACCCGCATAGACGCCGTTTATGCGGGTCTTTTGTCTGCTGAATCCGCGTGGTTCGGAAGAGGAGAAGCGCAACATGCAACCCCGCACTGAGTCCGCGTCGCCGGCCCCGACCGCCGGCGTACCTGCGCTGCTGGGAGCGTGTTGCTTTGCCAGCTTGGCGTCGTTGCGTGCCACCGATACGCTCCTTCCCGCATTGGCGGCCGACTTTTCCGTTTCGGTGGGTCAGGCCGCGCGGGTCATCTTTACGTTTGCCGTTGCCTATGGCGCTTTCCAGTTGTTCTTCGGCCCGCTGGGCGATCGCTTTGGCAAGCTGCGCATCGTCGCCATTTGCGCGCTCGCGTCTGTAATCGGCAACGGCATGGCCTTCATGTCGCCCGATCTTGATTGGCTTGTCGCGGCGCGCATCGTCTCCGGCGCGTGTGCCGCCGGCATCTTTCCGCTTTCCATGGCCTGGATCGGCGACAACGTGGTCTACGAAGAACGTCAGATGGCGTTGGCACGGCTTGTCAGCGCCGGCGTCATGGGCGTGCTGGCCGGTCAGTGGCTTAGCGGGTTGATCACACAATGGGTAGGTTGGCGGCCTGTTTTCGCATTAATCGCCCTGCTGTTTCTGGCTTCAGGTGGCTTGCTTATGCGCGTGGTGAGGGCGGAACAGCTCCCGAGCGTAGCGCCGCGCCGAGGCCGGAAGCGGTTCCGCGATATTGTCGGCGCCTCCAAGAGCCGTTGGATTCTGTCGTTCGTAACCGTCGAGGGCGCGTTGGCCATGGGCACTCTGGCCTTCGTGCCGAGCCTACTGCAGCGGCATCACGATGTTTCGCTGGCAACTGCTGGCGCTATTGCAGCGTGCTACGGGGTGGGCGGTATCTTGTACACGCGTGTGGCCCGCCGGCTACTGGGCAAGATTGGTGAGGGCGGCCTGGCCAGGTTGGGTGGGGCGCTGCTGTTTGTGGGGCTTGTCTCGTTTGCCTACACGCCCACGCTGGCGTGGGCGCCCGTGGCCTGTCTGCTATCGGGCTTCGGTTTCTACTGTTTGCATAACACCTTGCAGACTCAGGCCACTCAAATGGCGCCGGAAGCGCGCGGGGCGGCCATGTCGCTGTTCGCTTGTTTCTTGTTCATCGGTCAGTCGGTGGGCATCGTCGTGGCGGCGTGGATGGCTGACTTGGGCTCAGACCGGCTGAGCTTCCTTCTGGCGGGTGTCGGGCTGGTGGCACTGGGGTTCCTGGTGAGCCGACGGACCACACCGCGGCCTGCAACCGAGTCGAATCGTTAAACTATTGGGGCAATCGGTCGTTATTCATGATATTGAGGCGTACACGAGGGTGCTCATCATGAAAATAGAACAGTCCGATGTCAGCCTGGCGAGCCAGCACTCCTACCTTAAAGAAGTCAGCCGAACGGAAACTCTGCGTGCCTGGGTGGGTGACCGGCGCCCGGATTTCGAAGCCTCGGGTACGGCAGCTCAAGCCGCTGCTCCCTCGGCCAAAGTGGCGATATCCGACGCCGCCAGGCTCGCCGTAGCGGCGGTGTTGGAGCAGCCGGAAGAGGGTCTTGAAAACCGCCAACAGCCGGGCGAGGTTGATGCCGCGAACCCCGTCAGCGACGATACGCTGAACGATCCGAAGCTCAACCTGCTGATTCGGATCGTTGAGGCGCTCTCCGGCAGAAAGGTTGTACTCATGGACCCCCGCGAGATCGGCAACCTGGCGTCGGCCGATATGCAGCCGGCTCACATAGCGAATCATCCAGGTGGCGAGAGCCGGCCACAAGGTTGGGGGTTGGAATACGACTTCCATGAAGAGATCTACGAAGCCGAACAGACTTCTTTCACCGCCGGCGGCGAAATTGTCACCGCAGACGGCAGGCGTCTGCAGTTCGATCTGACGCTGCAAATGAGTCGCGAATTCCATCAGGAAACCTCGGTTTCCTTTCGGGTAGGTGACGCCGTTCGCAAAGACCCGCTGATCATCAACTTTGACGGAAATGCCGCTGAGTTGAGCGGCGCCAAGTTTGATTTCGATATCGACGCGGATGGCCAGGCTGACCACATTTCCTTCGTGGGCGCTGCCAGCGGCTTTCTTGCGCTCGACAGAAACGGGAATGGCCGCATTGATGATGGCACGGAATTGTTCGGCGCCAGAACTGGTGATGGTTTTGCCGAACTGGCCGCCTACGACAGCGATGGCAATGGTTGGATCGATCAGAACGACAGCATCTTCGCCGCACTGCGCATCTGGACAAAGGATAGTAGTGGGGCAGACCGGCTAAGCTCGCTTGCCGAACGGGATATAGGCGCGCTTTATCTGGGGCAGACCGCAACACCTTTCGATCTGAAAGACGAACGGAACACTCAGCATGGCCAGATTCTGAGCAGCGGCGTCTACCTGACAGAAAGCGGCGGGGCCGGCACGATTCAGCAACTCGACCTGTTCGTCTGACATGGGCGCCGCGGATGACTCGCGGGGATACTTGCCCTAGCCGTCCTCCACGGTGTAAAGATACCGTCTCAACGGAGACGACCATGCCCAGCCAATTAGAAAAATTCGAACGCTTCAAACAGTTGCACGAAGGCGATACGGCTTTTGTGATTCCGAACCCGTGGGACGCGGGCTCGGCACGTTTGTTGACCAGCCTGGGATTCGAGGCGCTGGCCACCACCAGCGCCGGCTATGCGTTCTCCAAGGGCAAGCGCGACTCGTTCGAGTGTCTCGGCCGAGACGAAACTTTGAATAACGCTGCTGAAATCGTGGCGGCCACGCATCTGCCCGTCTCGGCCGACCTTGGCAACGGGTTCGGGGCGGAGCCGGAAACCTGCGCAGAAACCATCCGGCTCGCGTGTGCACAGGGCTTGGTGGGCGGCTCGATAGAAGACGCCACGGGCGACCCTGAGGCTCCGATTTACGGATTCGATCATGCCGTGGAGCGGGTGAGGGCGGCGGCCAAGGCCGCGAAAGACCTGCCGTTTCTGCTCACGGCCCGCACCGAGAACTATCTGAATGGTCGGCATGACCTCGACGACACAATCCGTCGCCTGCAGGCGTTTTCGGAAGCGGGAGCCCATGTGCTCTACGCCCCGGGGCTGCCCGACATTGACGCCATCAGGGCCGTGTGCGCGGCGGTCGACAAACCGGTGAACGTGGTGATGGGGCTCAAAGGGCCGACTTATTCGGTGGTCGAGCTGGCAGATGCCGGCGTGCGCCGCATCAGTGTGGGTGGGTCGTTCGCGCGGGCTGCGCTGGGTGGTCTGATGCGCGCCGCGCGTGAAGTACGCGAAGTCGGCACCTTCAATTACGTCGGCGACGCCTTGCCAGGCGCCGACATCACACCGCTGATGTCATCGGGCGGAAGAACCGGCACCTGAGCTCGTCATCCGGCGCGCGGGCTACAAGCGTGTTCTGCAGTACCTAGGTATTACTCGGTGGCCAGATCTGGGGGAGGTCTGAGAATGCTGGCGCGAGGCGCCCTCCGAGGCTTCAGGGAATCTGCCTCAATGGGTCAGATGCTCATAAAGAATGGCCGAACCGATACCGATAAGGGCCAGGCCTCCTAGTATCTCGGCCCATCGACCCGCCATGCGGCCAATAACGCGCCCCACCATAACGCCCAGCGTGACCATCAACAAGGTGGTACAGCCGATGGCGGCCGCCGTTACGAGGATGTTGTTATCGATGAACGCCAGGCTGACACCGACGGCCAT
>CAZPYF010000185.1:0-5045 GCA_964590015.1 uncultured Burkholderiaceae bacterium | reverse complement strand
CAGGGTCGGCTGCATGCCGGTGGCTTCTTGGATGCGTACGGCGGCGTTCACGGCGGCGGTTCGGGTCGGGTACGGGCCTATGCGCACGCGGTGCAGGTCATCACCGCTCTTGACGTAGGCATTGCGGCTTTCCACATGGGCGATTTCGCTGTTCAGGCGATTGACCAGCCGGTCGGCCGAGATATAGCTGCCGAACGCACCGAACTGTAGATAGATGCCTTCAGCGGCCTCATCGGTCACGGTGGGGGCCGGGGTGCCGCTGGTATGTGTGGACGCCATGGCGGTCCCACGCGCTCCGGACGTCATGGGCGTCACCGGCGTTTCAGAAGTGACGGTGGCCGTGGACGCGCCCGACGCATCGCCCGTCTGAGCCGCCAGTACGGCCAACGCATCAGGCGTGACGGGTGCGCCGGCCATGTGCGCCGCCGCGTGCACTTCCGTGCCGGGGGCTGGAACCATTGCTACGTTCGTCGGTGCTGCTCCGTCCGCACCATCTAGCGCTTGGCTGGCGGTCGGTGCTGACGTTGGCGTGGGGGCCGACGGGCCAATTCGGGTAGACGTGCTTGCTGCTGCCGCTGCGGATGATGTTCCCAATGCCGCCGCTGCGTACGAGGCTCCCGACGTTCCTGCTGGCGCTGCTGCCGTTATCGATGCTGTTGTTACCGATGCTGTTGTTGCCGATGCCGATGCCGGTGCCGGGGCCGATGCTGCTGCCGCTACTCTGACTGGCGTCGGTGCAGGCGCGCGTGATGGCACCGCCGCCGGCCGGGGCGCAGCCGCCGCAGTGTTGCGCGCGGGCGTCTGCTGATTCGACGCGACACCGACCCCACGCCGGATATCGGCGTGCGTGATGGCCTCCACCGTAACCACATCGCTGCCGCGCCCGATGATGCCCAGTTTGGCCGCCGCCGCATACGACAGATCGATGACTCGCCCGCGCAGGAAGGGGCCGCGGTCATTCACCCGCACGATCACCGAGCGGCCGCTGCTGGCGTGGGTGACTCGGGCGTAACTCGGTAGTGGCAGTGTGGGGTGCGCCGCTGTCATGGCGTACATGTCGTAGGTTTCGCCGTTGGCCGTTTTCTGGCCATGGAACTTGCGGCCGTACCACGAGGCCACGCCTTTCTGCCTGAGCTGAGTGCTAGCGCTTACCGGCACGAAACGCTGACCCATCACGGTGTAAGACCGAAAATTGGCCCGGTTATGTGGCTCGATGCGCGGCACCGCGTCGGGAATATTCCGGATGTTTTCTGGAATGTTGTCGCCGGGGCCGTCGTCTTTGTAGTAACCGCCGCCCCCGCCTTTACGGGGTGATGATCCACAGCCGGCGATCAGCGCAGCCGCCATGCAGACCAGGAAAAGGTACAGCAGCCTGGAGTGATGGAAGCCGTGCGCGGCCGACGTGGTCTCGCTCATGGCAACTCAGGCGGCGGCTGGTTGCGGTGACGTATAAGCGGGCTGTGATTCGCGAAGCGCCGGGCCAATTCTTCCGTAACGTAAACCGAGCGGTGTTTGCCACCGGTGCAGCCCAGTGCCACCGTGAGGTAATTGCGGGTGTCTTGCATGTAGAGCGGCAGCCAGCGGTCGATAAAGCCGGCAATGTCGTCGATCATGGCCTCTACGCTACCGAACTGGGAAAGCCACTTTGCCACGGGCGCGTCGCGGCCGGTAAGGGGGCGCAGCGCCTGGTCGTAGTGAGGATTGGGCAGGCACCGCACGTCGAACACCAGGTCGGCGTCACCCGGCACGCCGCGCTTATAGGCGAACGACTCGAACGTGAGCACCACCGGCGCCCGGTCGGCCTGCACCAGGTCGCGCACCCACGCGCGCAGCTGCCCCGGCGTGAGGTCGGACGTATCGATGGTGTGTTCCTGTTCGCGCAAAGGGGCGAGCATTTCGCGCTCGGCGTCGATGCATTCCTGCAGAGAGGGCGAGCGGCCCTGGCGCTGTGCCAGGCGGTCGGTGAGTGGGTGTCGGCGCCGCGATTCGGAATAGCGCTGGCGCAAGGTGTGATCGTTGGCGTCGAGGAAGATGACACGGAAGGCGGTGCCGGCGGCGCGCATTTCCTGAATCACCGGGGGCAGGTCGTCGAGCTCGCCGACGGTGCGCACGTCGATCGCCACGGCCACGCGTTCAATGCCCTGTGCCCGGGTGCTATCAATGAATTCCTGCAGAAACCTCACGGGCAGATTGTCGACGCAGATGTAGCCGGCGTCTTCCAGCAGGCGCAAGCCAACCGATTTGCCGGAGCCCGATATGCCAGTGAGTAGAACGATGCTGTGCATGGATGCGGTTCTTCAAATGAGCTCTATGCCACGCCGTTCGGCGAAACTGCCAACTATGGTACCAAAGGAATGTTGCGCTTCATTCTTTGCGGCTGTTTTCCATAATGGCCAGGGCCTGGCGTTCGATAAATTCGCCCATGGTGTCGATTCCACGCAGGGTCAGAATGGTGTTGCGCACGGCGGCTTCCACCAACACGGCCAAGTTACGGCCGGCCGCTACTTGCAGCATGACGCGCCGTACCGGCACTCCCAGAACGTCTTCGGTTTGGTCTTGCACAGGCAGGCGTTCGAAGCTTTCGGGTGTTGAACGGATGAGGTGCACCATGAGGCTCAGCTTCATCTTGCGGCGCACCGAGGTTTCGCCAAAGATGGTGCGGATATCGAGCAGGCCCAGGCCGCGCACTTCAAGCAGATTCAACAGCAACTGAGGGCAATGGCCTTCGATGATGCTGGGGGCGATGCGTGAGAGCTCGACTGCGTCGTCGGCCACCAGGCCGTGGCCGCGTGAAATGAGCTCAAGCGCGAGCTCGCTCTTGCCTAGCCCCGACTCGCCGGTAATGAGCACGCCCACGCCCAAGACGTCGAGAAACACGCCGTGCATGAGGGTTTTGGGTGCCAGGCGCTTGCCCAGGTAGATACGCAGCAGGTCGATGAGTTGCGCAGCATCGATATGGGTGGCCAGCAGGGGAATGCCGTTGGCTTCGCAGTAGTCGCGCAGCCCTTCCGGGGCCTGCAGGCCTTCCGCCATGAGGATCGCGGGTACGCCGCCGGCTTGCAGCTCTTCCAGCAGGTGCAGCCGCCGTTGGGCGTCGAAGTTGGTGTAGTAAGCGAGTTCCTCGGCGCCGAAGACTTGTACGCGCGACGGATGGATGAGGTTCAGGTGCCCCACCAGATCGGCACCGGCACGCCCGAAGTTGTTTGTGATGGGCTGAGCTGCAGCCTGCTCGCCGGCGACCCATGAGAAGTTGATGTTCTCTACGTTGTCGTTGACGAGCTCTTGCAGGGTCAACATGCGCTACTCCTGGGTGGCTGGCCGAGTCAGGAGTTCGTGAACGACGCTCGGGTCGGTTTCGTGGGCCAGGGCTTGCCGGATTTCGGCGTCTGACATGAGCCGCGCGATTTCCGCCAGCAGCTCAAGGTGTGTTTGGGTGGCGTTCTCGGGAACGAGCAAGATGAACAACAGATTGGCGGCTCGGCCGTCGGTGGCGTCGAAGCGCACGGGCTCGGTGAGGCGGATGAACGCTGCGCAGGGTTCCTTCAGGTCTTTGATACGGCCATGCGGCACGGCGACTTGGTGGCCGAGGGCGGTGGAGCCAAGGCGCTCTCGGGCGATGAGGCTCTGGAAGACCGCTGTACGCGCGATGCCGTTGTGGTTTTCAAAGAGGAGGCCGGCCTGTTCGAAAGCGCGCTTTTTGCTGGTGGCTTCGAGGTCGAGGACCACGTTCGATGGCGGCAGGATACGCGACATGAGGTTCATGCGATTCATTATATGTTTATTGCTTTGCAACATACAAAGGCCCTAAAAAACCCAGGCCCCGAACCGCAATGTGTTCGAGGCCTATGTAGGCATGGGCGCAACAGCACCGGTTATTCGGTGGGCACTTCCTGCCGTTTCAGGGGTTCATGCGCGTGGTTCTGCGCTTTGGTTTTGTACTTGATAACCTGGCGATCAATTTTATCGGCCAGCAGGTCGATGGAAGCGTAGAGGTTTTCGTCTCGGGCTTCGCAGTGAATGTCTTTGCCCGGGAGGCGGACAGTGACTTCGGCGGTATGTTGAAGCTTCTCGATCGAGAGCATTACCTGCGTGTCGATGACGTTGTCAAAGTGGCGACCGATACGACCCATTTTATTGGCAGCGTATTCGCGAATCGCAGGGGTGATTTCCAAATGACGACCACTGATGCTCAAGTTCATATAAACGCTCCTGCTAGTAGGGGTTGGTGGCGTGGTATACGCCGTTCGTTACGTGGTGATGTCCTCCATGTTTCGGTTTCGTGATGGGTTCAGTGTATCGCTTCGGGCGGTAAATTCAAGCTGCACTGCGGCGGGGGATGAGCGGGGTCAACTAGTTGGTGGATTGGGGGAGGGGGTTGCGGTTTTTGGCTTGGAATGGGCTTATTATGGTGGGTGGTTGTCGCTGGTTTTTGGCGCGAGATTGTTTTGGGTTCTTATGGCGGCCGGGATGAGCAAGGCCCGGGCCGGGCTAACCGCCGGGGTCGGGCTGCGCCCGACTGCCCTAGTCGATTCGCTGCTCGGGGCGGCCGCAGAACTCGCGCCATCGGCCAGCCACAGGCTGCCCGAAAACGCCGCGCTCAAACAGCTGCGGCCTTGACCCCCGACCAACGCCTCGCCTGCGGCCCGACAGAAACCGCCCAACCCGGACCTCGCCCACCCCAGCCTCGCAGTAAAGACGAACGGGGGGCTGTTAGATCCTCGGTCATTGCGTCCACATCGGCGGTAGGAACCGGCTCTCCCTGGTCTCGCCCAATGCAGCTGCATAGTGAGGCGCGCCGTGGGGCCGCTCGATCCTCACTCAGTGCGTCGGCCATTGGCGGTACGAACCGCCAAGCCGGGGTGTCGCCCACCCAGCCTCAAGGTGGAGACGAAGAGAACGCCGGTACCCCCGTATTAGCCGGCACTCCGTATTAGCATCCAACCGGCGCGACAACGATTCAACCGGCGCGACAACGGTGCATTCCGTCCACCTCACGATTGCGTCAGGCGTGGGTGGAGCGTGGAGGACTGTGGCGGTTTCGGAGC
>CAZPYF010000184.1:0-5067 GCA_964590015.1 uncultured Burkholderiaceae bacterium | reverse complement strand
AAGATGGTGTCGCCGTTGCCCGCGATCAGCACATAGTTGCCATCGTGGCAGCGGTAGGCATTCGAGGGCGCAATACCGGGCAGTGCCGCGCCGGCGGGTTCGCGCACCGCGCCGAATGCCGAGTATTCCGGCAGCAGGCTTTCGGTAAGGTTGAACAGGCTTTCGTACAGCGCCGCATCGATCATCTGACCCTGGCCGCCGCGCGCGTCGCGCTGGTACAAGGCCAGCAGTACGCCCATGGCGCCGTGCAGGCCGGCAATGGTGTCGCCCAGCGACAGGCCGGCGCGCACGGGTGCGCGACCCGGTTCACCGTTCAGATAACGCAGCCCGGCGAACGCTTCACCGATGGCGGCAAAGCCCGGCTCTGTGGCACGCGGGCCGGTCTGGCCATAGCCCGAGACGCGCAGCATGATGAGGCGCGGATTCAAGGCGTGCAGCGCTTCCCACGACAGCCCCCATTTCTCCATGGTGCCGGGGCGGAAATTCTCGATGAGCACATCGGCTTCCTGCGCGAGGCGGCGCACGATTTCCTGGCCTTCTGCCTGGCGCAAGTCGAGGCATACCGATTTCTTGCTTCGCGATTGCGCTTCCCACCAGACCGAAGTGCCCTCGTGCAGCAGGCGCCATTTGCGCAGCGGATCGCCCACGCCCGGCGGCTCGATCTTGACGACCTCAGCGCCGAAGTCGGCCAGCGTTTTCGCGGCAAAGGGGCCGGCAATGAGCTGGCCCAGTTCGATGACCCGTATCCCGGCAAGAATCTGGCTCGCCATGCAGTGTTCTCCTGATGATGCCTTGTTTCGCCTTAGCCTAACCGGGCATCAAACATCAGGGGAATCGACAATCGCGCAATGGGGCCTTCTTCAATCGGGAAGGCTTGCCGCCGACGCGACACAGTCGCGCAGGTGATCGAGCACTTGGCGTGCGGCCGGAGTAAGCGCCTTGCTATCGCGTACGCCCAGCAATAGCGAGCGCCTGGCCCAGTCGTCGGACAGGCCAATGAGCTTGAGCCGCATCGAGCTTGCGTGCGGGGTGGCCGCCTGACGGGGAAGAATGCCGATCATGCCGGTGGCGGCCACCATGCGGCAGATGGCGTCAAAGCTTCGCACTTGAATACGCAGCCGCATGGTGCGCTCGAGCCGGGCGCTTTCTTCCTGCAGCCGCAGGGCAAGCGAAGTGGCCGGCGGAAGGCCGACATAGTCGTGCTGTATAGTATCTACGAAAGATACACAGTTTCGCTTCGCCAATGGGTGGGAAGGCGGTGCGACCAGCACGAGCTCATCGAGGCGGTACGGAAAGGTTTCGAGCCCCGCACAGGGTGTACGGTCGGCGAAGATGCCCAGGTCGGCACGATTGTCACGCAGCGCCTGCACGATGTCGGCGCTATTTTGTTCTTCGAGGTCGATGCGCACGCCGGGCTCGCGTTCCATGAACAGGGCCAGGTCTTCAGGAAAAAACTGTGTGAGCGACGAGGTGTTAGCGGCAATGCGTACCTGGCCGCGCAGGCCATGGGCGTAATCCGACAGCGAGCCCGCAAGCTGCCCGACCTCATGCAAGACACGCTGAGCATGCGCCAGGCAGGCCTGCCCGGCCTCGGTCAGGGCCACACCCGATGTTTGCCGGTAGAGCAGTTGGGTGCCCAACGCAAGTTCCAGATCGGTGATGCGGCGGCTCGCCGCGCCCACCGCCAAGTGCGACACGCGTGCGCCACCCGAGATACTGCCTTCCCGGGCAATATTGACGTACAGCGCGAGCGTGACAAGGTCGAGACGAGCAGGGTTCATGGCGTACTGCGGCAGGCGGGCGGGTGAAGACCTATGAATGTTATGACACCTTCCGGGTTCCGGCGTTTCTGTGAAACACTATTCAGGGTTTCTTCCCGCGCGATCTCGCCCCTTCGCGCCACTTTTTCCATAGGACTGCCATATGAGAGCGCTTCGCTATCTTGTTTTCGCAAGCTGCTGGCTCGCCTTCCTGCTTACCAGTGCGGGCGCGCTGCTGTGGGGGTGGCACTGGGGCTATGTTGTCGTGCCGGCAGTGTTGGGTGTGATCGGCGTGATCGATCTGTTTCAGCGTAAACATGCCGTGCTGCGCAACTACCCTGTCATTGGGCACTTCCGGTACATGATCGAAACCGTACGCCCCGAGATTCAGCAATATCTCGTAGATTCCGACACCGACGAGGTGCCGTTTTCGCGTTTGCAGCGCAGTGTGGTGTATCAGCGCGCCAAAGGCGTAAGCGACGGGCGCTCATTCGGTACCAAGCTCGAGATGCACGAGGTGGGCTACGAATGGGTGAATCATTCCGTGTCGCCCTCGAATCTCGACAGCCAGGATTTCCGCATTATCGTAGGCAGGGGCCGCAAGCAACCGTATTCGATGTCGGTCTTCAATGTTTCGGGCATGAGCTTTGGGGCCCTTTCGGCCAACGCCATCCGGGCGCTGAATAACGGCGCCCGGATGGGCGGCTTTGCGCAAGATACCGGCGAAGGTTCGGTGTCGCCGTATCACCTGCAGGGCGGCGATCTTATCTGGCAGCTCGGCTCGGGCTACTTTGGCTGCAGGAACGATGAGGGCGGCTTCGACGAAGAGCGCTTCAAGGCGGTGGCCGCCCGAGAGCAGATCAAGATGATCGAGATAAAGCTTTCCCAGGGTGCGAAGCCGGGGCATGGCGGCATTCTCCCTGCGCCCAAAGTCACTGCAGAGATCTCACGCACACGCGGCGTGCCGATGGGGTTTGATTGCGTGTCGCCATCCGCTCACTCGGCGTTCTCGACGCCCAAGGAAATGCTGGCGTTCATTGTGCGCCTGCGTGAGCTATCCGGCGACAAACCCGTGGGCATCAAGCTGTGCGTGGGCCATCCGTGGGAGTTCATGAGCATGGCCAAGGCCATGGTGGAAACCGGAATTACGCCTGACTTCATCGTGGTCGACGGCGCCGAAGGCGGCACGGGGGCCGCTCCGGTCGAATTCACCGACCATGTGGGCGCGCCACTGCAAGAAGGGCTGCTGCTGGTTCACAACACGCTGGTGGGCGTGGGCCTGCGCGATCAGATTCGAATCGGTGCCAGCGGCAAGATCATCACAGCGTTCGATATCGCTAAAACCCTGGCCATGGGCGCCGACTACTGCAACAGCGGGCGCGGCTTCATGTTTGCGGTGGGCTGTATTCAGGCTGGCATCTGCGGTACGGGCCGCTGCCCGACCGGTGTGGCCACGCAAGACCCGGCACGCCAGCGTGCGCTCGATGTTGACGATAAGGCCCACCGAACCGCCAACTTCCATCGCAATACGATGCACGCGCTGAAGGAATTGGTTCAGGCCACCGGCTTGCTGCATCCGTCTGAATTCAAGCCCGACCATATCCTACGGCGCCTCTCTCGTGATGAGGCCAAACCGCTTTCGATGATACTGACCTACCTGAATCCCGGCGACCTTCTGAACGGGCGGATGGGGCATCCGGTGTACGAGCGCTACTGGAACAGTGTGAGCAGCTCATCATTCGGGCTCGATAGCCGACCGTCATGAATTTGAAATCGCTGCTGCACAGCCGCAAGGCGCAACTACTCGCAGCCGCTATTGCGGCCGTGCTGGCCACACTTGCGCTGGGCTTGGTGGCCGACGGCCAGTCATCGCGGCCGCAACTGCTGCATGTCGAGCCATCGGAATTCGCGCCCGTCGTGGTGTTCGAGCAGTATGGCGAGCGCTGCATCAACTTCAACGAGATGGAAGGTGAAGGGCGGCAGACGTGCATGCGGCTCGATAACCCTCGAGTCATGGTGTTTGAGTACACGCGCATGATGACCAGTGCGCTGCTGGTGAAGCCCGATCCCGCCTCGGTGTTGATCATTGGCCTCGGCGGCGGCACGCTGCCCACGGCCCTGCATGAGTTGCTGCCTGAGGCGGTAATCGATACCGTCGAGATCGACCCGGCCGTCGTCGAGGTGGCGCAAACGTATTTTTCGTATAAGCCGGGGCCGCGTCAGCGCGTGTTTGTGGAAGACGGGCGTGCGTTTGTTGAACGGGCCCTGCAGGCGGGCCAGCACTACGACATGGTGATGCTGGATGCTTTCGATGTCGATTACATCCCGCCTCATCTGCTCACGGTGGAATTCCTTACGCAGGTGCGCGAGGTTCTGACGCCCGACGGGCTCGTGGTGGCCAACTCGTTTGCACAGAGCCGTATGTACGTGCAGGAATCGGCCACGTATGCGGCGGTGTTCGGCAAATACTACAACCAGCGTGCCGGCCTGGAAGGCAACCGAGTGATCATTGCGGCGAATGGCCCACTTCCGCCTATGGAAACCGTACAGAGTAATGCCGAGCGCCTGGCCCAAGCGCTGGAGCCATACGGCATCGACACGAAGGCCGCGGTCGGGCGCTTCTCAGTGGCTAGCGGCGAATACGACGCCGCCGACGTACTGCACGATGCGCCTTGACACCGCGCTTCACCGCGTCAGCAATAAATACGCGCCCTGAGCCAGATACACCGAACCGATCATCATCACGAGCGCCTGGGTCCAGCGGCGGAACTGCTGGTCGCTCAGCCGTTCCAGCACAAACTTGCTGAGCGTCGTGCCCAAGACCGCCATGCCTACGGCCACGGCGAGCACCGGCAT
Organism: uncultured Burkholderiaceae bacterium; assembly: GCA_964590015.1. Taxonomy (GTDB): domain Bacteria; phylum Pseudomonadota; class Gammaproteobacteria; order Burkholderiales; family Burkholderiaceae_B; genus Yanghanlia. The sequence continues at coordinate 451 of CAZPYF010000184.1, read as the reverse complement.
CGAGACCGCCGCATCGGCGCCGAGCGCCTGACCAAAGTAAATCAGCTTGGCCAGATGGGCCATGGCCTGACAGGCCGCCTTGGTCGCCACGACAGCACGGCGATCCATTTCGGTACGGATGAAGAAGACATCGAGCACGGGCCCTGACACACCTGCTACGAACTGCATAGACGTATTCAGCAAACCGCAGAGCTCGGCCCCGCCCCGATTAGTAACCTGCGGCACCAAGCGGCGCGGAATCAGTACGGAGAGGAAAGGCATGACGCCCAGCGTGATCAAAACCAGTGCGCGATCCGGAACGAAGCCCATGACGGCGAAGATCGCCCCCGCGACTACGAGGCCCCCAATGAAACGCCCTAGAATCCCGAAGTCGATGTGACGACGCCACAGCACTGCGCGCGAGCCGTTCGCGGTCAGCTGGGCCGCTCCATGCAACACCATTGCAGCGGAG
>CAZPYF010000183.1:0-5071 GCA_964590015.1 uncultured Burkholderiaceae bacterium | reverse complement strand
TGTTCGATCTCAAGGTACCGGGCAATATCTATACCCGTATCATGAACCCCACCAATGCGGTGCTGGAAGAACGAGTTGCGGCACTGGAAGGCGGCGTAGCGGCTCTGGCGGTGGCCTCGGGAATGGCCGCCATTACCTATGCGATTCAAACCATTGCCCAGGCCGGCGACAACATCGTGTCGGTCAGCAAGCTGTACGGCGGCACTTATAACCTGTTCGCCCACACTTTCCCGCGCCAGGGCATCACTGTCAAGTTTGCGCCGCACGACGACGTCGCCGCGCTTGAAGCCTTGATCGACGAAAACACCAAGGCGGTCTTCTGCGAGACCATCGGCAACCCGTCGGGCAATGTGGTCGATATCGCGGCACTGGCCGAGGCGGCGCACCGCCATGGCGTGCCCTTGATCGTCGACAACACGGTCGCGTCGCCCGCCCTGTGCCGCCCTATTGAGTACGGCGCCGACATCATCGTACATGCACTCACCAAATATATGGGCGGCCACGGTACCACTATCGCGGGCGCGATCGTCGACTCCGGCAAGTTCCCGTGGGCCGAGCACAAAGACCGCTTCCCCATGCTGAACGAACCCGACCCCTCATACCATGGGGTGGTCTACACCGAAGCCTTCGGGCCGGCGGCGTTCATCGGGCGCTGCCGCGTCGTACCGCTACGCAACACAGGCTCGGCATTATCGCCCTTCAACGCCTTCCTGATTCTGCAGGGCATAGAAACGCTGGCGCTGCGCATGGAGCGTCACACCGAGAACGCACAGAAAGTGGCGGAGTACCTGGTGGGGCACGACCAGGTTTCCTGGGTGCAGTACGCCGGCTTGCCCACGCACCCCGATCACGCCTTGGCTCAGAAGTACTTTGGCGGCAAACCGGCCAGCATTCTGTCATTTGGCATCAAGGGCGGCCTCGAAGGCGGTGCGCGCTTCATCGACGCGCTTAAGCTTGTGTTGCGCCTTGTGAATATCGGCGACGCAAAAACGCTGGCCAGCCACCCGGCCACCACGACGCACCGCCAGCTGAACGCTGAAGAGCTCAAATCGGCTGGAGTGTCAGATGATATGGTGCGCCTGTCGGTAGGTATCGAGCACATTGACGATATTCTGGAAGACATCACACAGGCGCTCGAAGCCAGCCGCTAATATTGCCGTTTCATTACGCCGTCTACCCGTTATTGGTTAACCCGATCGTGGTGGACGGCGCCAAGGCCATGCTCTATCCTTGGCGATATTGAATATTCGTAACACGTTACTACATGCCAAGCATTTCCGAGCACGACGAAGATCCGTTTGTCCTCACCTCTCCCCTTGAAATCCGGTCAATACTGCGCACGGTTCAGCGCCACGCGATACTGGTCCGTATGTATATTAAAGGCGACACCGATCAGTCGATCATGACCGCGATTCTTGCGTTCGATGACGTGTCGAACCATGTCATAGTTGACTGTTCGGCCGATGCGGAACTCAATCAACGCCTCATTAACGCGCATACGGTGATGTTCGAGACGCAGGTCGATCGCATTCATGTCAGCTTTGCGGCCAAAGAACTTCAGAACTGTACGCACGACGGCCTACCGGCGTTCTCTTTTGCCCTGCCCGAGTCGATGCGCCGAGTGCAACGCCGCGAGTACTACCGCGTTGACATCCCCATGGGCGAACCCGCGACGTGCACGATCACCGTTGTCGAACCGCGCCAGGCACCCCGTCGCGCTGTAGTCAAAATAAAAGACATCAGCGCCGGCGGCCTGGCACTCGTCGACTCCGATAATGTGCTTCCCCACCAAAGCGGCGTTACGTTCAATAATGCACAACTCACGTTGCCCGAGGTCGGCGAAGTCGCTGTCGACATCGACGTCCTGCGTGTGCATACCACCGTGCTACCCAATAAGAAGGAACTTGTCGAACTGGCGTGCAAGTTCGTAGATATCTCGAACCCATCGTCGATGCTCGTACAGGGTTATATCGGGCGCCTTGAGCGGCGTCTTAACGCCAAACGCCGCGGCTACCAATAGGAACACTCACCATGGATGCCGATTTCTGGTTGCAGCGCTGGCATGAGGGCGCTACAGGCTTTCACATGGAGCGAGTCAGCCCATTGCTCGAAAAGTACTGGCCGACCCTCGGTCTTGAGCCCCACGCGCGCGTACTGGTTCCCCTTTGTGGCAAATCGCTTGATATGGTCTGGCTCGCCGGCCAGGGTCATCGCGTATTGGGCGTCGAGCTCGCGCCCACCGCCGTTGAACAGTTCTTCGCCGAGCACGATCTGTCGCCAACAGAGCACGAGTCAGCGGCGGGCACACACTACGTGGCCGGTTCCATTGAGATCATTTGCGGCGATATCTTTAATCTCGACGAGGCGACGCTGGCATCGTGTTCAGGCGTCTATGACCGCGGCGCCTTGGTGGCCTTGCCCCCAGACATGCGGCAGCGCTATGCGCGCCACGTATACGGCAGGCTTGCCAGCGGCTATCGCGGGTTTCTGCTGGCCGTGGAATACGATCAGTCACTCATGGAAGGCCCGCCGTTCTCTGTCGCGGCTGCCGAAGTGTCGGACCTCTTTGCGGGGCTCGCAGTGGCCACCGAGCTAGGCCGCCTCGATATCATCGACAAGGAACCCCGCTTCGCGGAGCGCGGTCTCACTCGATTTGAATCGGTTAGCTGGAGGCTGCTCGGCCAAGTCTGAAATACCTTCGATACATCAACATGTTAAGATCGGGGGTTAGTTCTAGCCATCCCCCCTTCTCACATGTCAGCGAAGCCCGCCTGCGCCCGACCATCACGCCTTGCCTCTTTTAACCCTTCACAGCCCGTAAGCCGTGCGCTCCTGGCTGCGGTAATGGGCGCCAGCCTGTTACTGCCTTATGCGGTACAGGCAGAAGAGCCCCACGGCGAAATCTCCGCCGCCACGCAAGTGGCGCTGCACCAACCCCACACTGCCGGCAACGGCATTCGCCTGAAGCTGCACGGCATCGAAGATCTTCGAGAAACCGAAGAACAAGCTCGAGAAGCCCGAGAACAAGCGCAGGCTGCCGGCGACGCTGAAGCGGCGGCGACTGGCGGGCTCGAATCCGGAGCGAACGGCGATGTCGCCGTCTCCGCTACCGACGAGCTCAAGAAGCAGGCGCAGACCCGTTACCTTGCAGCGAAGCTTAAAAAGCAGGAAGCAGCAGTTCGCAAGTATGTCGACCTGGCTTGGGCAGAAGCGTACCGACGCGATTGGCTCGCCCCCGAACTCCTTATTGCCATCATCCATAAAGAAAGCTCGTTCCGGCCCAAGGTGCAGAGCAGCTACGGCGCACAAGGGCTCATGCAGGTCGTACGCCGTTGGCATCACGACAAGCTGCGCCCTTCCGAGTCGCTATTTGACCCAGAAGTGAACATACGCGTGGGCGCCGACGTGCTGGAAGAATATCTGGCCCTCGCTAACGGCGACCTCGACGACGCATTGCGCAAGTATTCAGGCAATGCACGCAACTACGCCAACGTAATCAAGAACGAAAGCCGGGCGCTTGCCCAAGTGGCGGAACGCGCAGCTACGCGCGCTGTGCTCGCCCGCGGCTGATGGGGCGTGCAGGCCCGGTTCCGCCGGGCCTCGACGCAACCGTTAGCTGATTCTTTATTTCGTGCGCGCTGAAACCGGCAACGGCACCATGATTGGTTGACCGGGCGCGGTGCACCCTGTATCGCAGCAACGCCCAGGTTGTTTATTGCGCGTAATCGAGCGAGCCGGGTCGGTTGCCAGAACACCTCGATCGAGCAGCCGCTCCACCAGTTCGACCTTGCTTCCCACGGGATACTGACGCCAGATCTCCTGCTTCATTGCAGCCGGAGAGCCACCGCCATGCAGGCTGATGAGCGAATACCAGCCGCCCTGATACGAGGCGGTGAGATCTTCAATGAAGCGCGCCACTTCGGCGCGTTTGTCGTAGGGCACGTCGGGGCTGGCCCTTAACACCTCGGCCAGCGTGGCGGCGGTAGCCGGATTGTGATCTTCGTCGGGGCCGGGAAGCGCCACAATGAGACCGCCCGACACTTCATGGGCCAGCCGGTGCATATCGTAGATTTGCGTCGCCAGAAGCAGCTTGCCGATATTCGAGAAAACCGGTTCGGGCATGAAGGTGCCGGAGTGGGGGTCGCAAACGCCGTACACGCTGGCCGCCACACCGCAGGCGTAAAAGCCTTCCGTGATCTTGATGAGTTCCACCATGGGATCACGCAACGTGGCCTTCTTTTCGGGGTCGAGCCCGTTGGCCTCGCACATCAAGGCACCCGCGCCAATCAGCAGATCGCCGAAACCCGCGCGCGCCCCAATGCAGCTGTGTCGATGATGCGTGGCATAGTTGTAGGTGATGTCGGCAGAGAACTCCCAGTCGCCCGCCAGGAACACCCGTTCCCAGGGAACAAACACCTTATCGAACACCACCACCGCAACCGACTGCCCGTACTTGCGCGAGAACAGCGGCGCGCCATGTTCAGGTTCACCAGGTCGGCCGGCCGGGCGTGAAATGATGGTCATACCGGGGGCGTCGATGGGAACCGCACAGCAAACGGCAAAGTCGGCATCAGCCTCGTGCATATTGCGCGACGGCATCACAAGCAACTCATGCATGTAAGGCGCCCCAGTGACAATGGCTTTGGTGCCGGAAATCACGATGCCCTTCCCGTTACGCTCGACGATGTGCACATAGACGTCGGGATTCGATTGCTGTGCCGGACGAAGACTGCGATCGCCCTTGGCGTCGGTCATGGCGATGCCGACCGCCAGGTCAGCGTCTTGTACCGACTTCAAATAGGCATCGAAGCGCGCGCGGTGTTCGGTCGTGCCGCGAACATCGTCCATACGGGCGGCGGCCTGCGCGATGCCATTCAATGCGTCGTGCGTGAGGTAGCGTTGAGCACAACCCGTTTCCTGGCAAAGCACGCGAACGGCTTCCAGCTTGTTGAGCAGGTCGCCGGCCGACTCGTTCACGTACAACATGCGGTTAACGGGCTTGCTGCGGCCGGTCTGCTGCGCCAGCATGAGCGGCGCTTTCTCGGCATCGAGCGCAAAGTCGTAGCTTACG
>CAZPYF010000182.1:0-5080 GCA_964590015.1 uncultured Burkholderiaceae bacterium | reverse complement strand
CGCCATGAGGATGGGGAAGTTCCAGGGAATGATCTGGCCGACCACGCCGACCGGTTCCTGGAAGTGATAGGCGACGGTATCGGGATCGATGTCGGAAATCGCGCCTTCCTGGGCGCGCAGGCAGCCGGCGAAATACCGGAAGTGGTCAACGGCCAGCGGCAGGTCGGCCGCCTGGGTTTCGCGCAAGGGCTTGCCGTTGTCGATGGTTTCAGCCACCGCGAGCAGACGCAGGTTCTCTTCCATGCGATCGGCGATGCGCAGCAGAATATTCGAGCGTTCTGCCGCCGGCGTGTTGGCCCATTGCCGGCGTACGGCGTGCGCGGCATCCAGCGCGAGTTCCACGTCGTCGGCGCTGGAGCGGGGAACCTGGCAGAACGGCTTGCCCGTGATGGGAGACAGGTTTTCGAAATATTCGCCTTTGACGGGCGGAACCCACTTGCCTCCGATGTAGTTGTCATATTTCGGCTTATAGGGGAAGGGAATGTCCAGTCCGAACTGTTTGAGGTCTGAGAGGTTCATGTCGCATGTCTCCAATCGGTAATGGAAGGAATGGCCACTTGCCTGATCGCCAGCCTCGTTCTTCAGAGCGAGGGCTGACGAGGCAATGCCAATGCATCGGCGCGGGCGCCTATGCATCGTGGTGATGAAGCTCCGGCCGATGGGCCGGAGGCCTTCACCGCAGCGCGGATCGTGCCCGTGTCTGCGGTTGCTGCATGTTGACGACTGCTGCCCTGCCTTTCTGTCTTTGGATCTTGTTGCGCTTGCGTGTGTGGGTATGTAGGTGTGTGAGTGTGGTGAGCTGCGTATATCGGTGCGCGAAGAAGCTTCGTGCGACAGCCTGGTGCTGCCAGGTGTGGTCGGCGGTTGTGTGCTGCCTGCTCTTGCTGCCTGTCGCGTGTTGCGTACTGGGTGCTGCGTGTTGCCTGTCGCGTGCTGCGGGCCGGCGGGGGCGACGCCGCGCACCCGTGAAGCGAGGCCCATGCTCAATGTCGCATATTTGAGTCATCGGATGCAATCCCGCATTGCACAATGAAAATTCCATGCTATAGTTACGCCCCTAAGCACGAAACGCGGGTTCCCCGTTTCACGCAACGCGGGAATAGCTCAGTTGGTAGAGCGCAACCTTGCCAAGGTTGAGGTCGCGAGTTCGAGACTCGTTTCCCGCTCCAGATTCTAAAAAGGCCCAGACTTCGGTCTGGGCCTTTTGCATTCGCAGCTACAGGTGGCTCTAGGGGCTGGCTGGCTCTTCCCCGCCAAAGGGGATGGGTATTAATCAAACACGGTGCATGACATTTCGGCGCAGGGCCGCAATCCCGGCACTTTTGCTACTACGGGTTGGCCTACGCCGAATTGCAGTTCTACGCGGGGCGTTTCTCGAAGGATGATTTGCTGTTGGTGTTGGGCCGGCAGTTGGCTGCGCGGTAGGCTGTATTTTGTGGGTTGTCAGTCAGAATCCCAGATTTATGAAATTGTTTCGCGATATGTGACTAAAAATGGTGCATTACGCGAATAAATTGCAATTAGTGGGGGCCCACCACCATGCCGAAACGTCTCGCGGACGTACTGGACGAATTCGAGCGTTTGGGCAAACTCAATGTGCGCGGCGAAGAGCTGCGGGCCGCGTTGCCCGAGACCAGCACCGAAGGTATGCGCAAGCAAGGCGCGGCATCGTCTGCAACAAGCTGGACGGCTCGTGCCTGTCTCGCGCGGGTCGGAGCACTGGCTGATCGTACCGCTTCAATACGCGATAGCCGGCAGCCCGCCGCTTGAAACGTGGCTTGACAGCTATCTGCGCAAGACACTTCAGGTGCCGTATTACGTTGGTCTGCTTAGCGCCGCCGAGGTCTACGGTGCGTCGCCCTATGCTGTCATGGTGACGCAAGTGATGGTTGAGCACAGACGCCGCACAGTCATTGTCGGCAGACATGAAATCGTCTTTCACACGCGTACCCGGATCGAAACGATGCCGACACGATGGCATGAAACGGCCGATGGACGCTTCAGGGTCAGCACGCCCGAGCTGACGGTTTCCCTCGAAGGCCCGCTACCCGCAGCTGAGCGACCTGCCGGGACGATCAATGCGAATTTCAAGGTCTGGATTCCAGACACGCTTGAAGGAGCGAATACATGATGCAGCAAACGCACTTGACGGCCTGGCAGGCACAGGCGCCCTGGCCCAAGCGCAGCCAAATTGAGCAGGACCTGCGCCTGTCAAGAGGGGTGGCGGCGATCTTCGAGGACGATGTGCTGCGGGAACACTTGGCGATGCGTGGCGGTACGGTACTGCACAAAGCCCACTTGGCGCCTGCGGCGCGGTATTCAGAAGACATCGACCTGGTACTGATCAAAGCCATGAATCCGGACACTCTGGATCCGCCATCTGCGGCGCGTGCTGACCCCGGTCCTGGGCCAAGATAGGCCCACCGCCGCTAACGGCGGTAAACAACTGGAAGGCGGTTCCTGCTGTTCTTCCTGTACGACGCGAAGGCAAAAATCATCGCCTATGCTTGGATCAACGATGAATCATCGGGCACAGCCATTCCTGCTCAATCCCGTAAGAAGAATCGCCTAGCTGACCCAACGGTCACGCCGATGCTTTGGCCAGGAGCCGTGCGTAGCATCGTCGGGTGTAGCTGGTGTGAGAGAGGCGCAGCCCGAAGGATAGAAATGAACCACTGAACCGACAGATGCCTGGTTCGCACTTGTCCGGGAGGTTCTGGACATCGTGCAGGGGCGGTTCGGTGGCGTAGCAATTGGGAGAACAGAGGGGCTTGGAGCCTAAGTTATCTGGCTGCTTCCATGCCGCAGCGTTCACATTGGTCACCTGCAAGACGACGCCGTGTGGTCCCCGGCGGTTGGGTTTTCACTCTTCTATCCGCGCCTTGATGCGCTTCATCTGCTCGATTTCCGGCCGCTGGGCCTCGACAATCTCGTCGCACAGGCTGATAAGCTCAGCGTCTTTCAGGTCGGTCTCCCGAGACGTTCTCCTCGGGATAAATGACCGTCTTGTCAGGACGGACGACAGCACCGGTTGTCAGGCGCGCGGCTTCGATCCGGTGGTTCCCCATGATGTGGAATACGGTCTCGCCACGAGCGATCAAATTATCGGCGATGAGGCGGCGATGACAGCGCCACCAGACGGCTTCTGAACACATGATCGCGCAACGCCGCTTCCGCCCTTCCTTGATCAGACATTCAAGGCCCTCGTGAAACGTCTCCGACAGAGCGTAGTCGGCGTAATTGCGGAAGCTCTTGTTCTCCCAGAAACCGTTGACGTCCGAAGGAAGACCTATGGCTTTGCCGCGATAACCACCAAGCGCCGAGATATGCTCGTAGGAGATCTGAAAATCGGCCAGGGCGCCGGGAAGCGCGTCCTGGTTGAATTGGGGATTGGCCCTGGACATCGGCATCTTTCTGACGTCCACGACCCGCTTCACCTGCGGCTCCTTCAGCAACTCGACGAACTCCTCGAGGCTCCGATTGGAATGCCCGATGGTGAAGAACGGCAGCATCACGCGTCGCATTCACACATGGCTCAGCGCGCTGCCCTTATGGGCGGCGACGTGGTCCGTCTTGTCGCTCTTGATCTCGTATTGGATAGGGCCGGCCGCCATGCTGATGATGCTCGTGGCCTGAATGGGAAGACTGCGCCATGTCGATACTCCTCGTTCTTAATGGCCGAGGCCGACGCCCATCGGCTTGAGCAGCATCCAAACGGCCATGCCGACCATCATCAGGTTTTCGGTCAGCGACACGAAGCCGAGCGGCACGTTGCTGTCGCCGCCGACGCAAGCGCATTTGAGCTCCCGTTTGTCGATATAGACGGCCTTGAATACCGATATGGCGCCGATCGTGCCGATGAAGAGGGCGACCGGGATCGACAGCCACATCAGTGCGCCGGCCATCATCAGTACGCCGGCGAGCGCCTCGGCGAAGGGGTAGACGTAGGAATAGCGCACCCAGCGCTGGGCAAGCAGATCGTAGTTCAGGAACATGGTGGCGAAACCTTCCACGTCCTTGAGTTTTTGCAGGGCAAGCAGGCACATTGCGATGGCGATGAACCATTCTGCCGCCTCGACAGTGACAAGGGTTCCGAACGCGGCCCAGCTCGCTGCCAGCGCCATCATCGCGGCCATCAAGAACAACACGGCCACGGGCGTATAAGTAATGGCGTCTTTGTCCTTCACTTCCTTGCCGAAGAAGGCGAGAAGGTCATCGTAGCCGCCGATGCGCTTGCCGTCGATGAAAGCCTGCGGTGTGGTATCTACGCCGTGCTTGTTCTTGAAAGCATCGACCTCGGCACGCGAGGTCAGCTTGTGGTCGTCGACCTGATAGCCCTCCCGTTGCAGGAGGTCGAGCGATTTCAGCCCCCAGGGACAGGTATGCTCAGTCATGACCATTCTATGGAGTTCGGCATGTTTGGCGGCGGTAGCCATTGCGGTTTCCTCCAGGTTCACAGCTCGGCTTTCACGAAGATCTCGGCCGATTCGTTGAATTTCTGGTGCTGACCGATGGGTCGCCGGACGCGACAGCGTCTTCGGTGCAGCAGGCGGCGCGGCCTTGCAGGATTTCGGTCTCGACGCGGGCCAGCGTAGCCCTGACGGCGTGGATCCGATACAGAACCGGCATCGTTGCCGAAGCGGACTAGCGGGTGGGGACCGGCGTCCATACGATCAGTTTACCTCGATAGAAAGCGTGCTGACGGAGAGACCGCCGCCTTCTTGTGACGGCCGTTATCACACTGATGAACCGCAAAGGTGAAGAGCGGCGTGAAGCCGTCCTTCACCGTGGTGGATGGGATGGTTGGCCATGAGTAGTCTCCGGAGCATGGGCCAACGGCCCGGTGCCTCGCATCTCATCGCAGTCACGTTCGTGCGTCAGGCAACAATGCGATTTACGGCATGACCGGTTTCTCTGACGCGGTGCTTGCCTTCTCGCAAAAATGCGCCGCGAGGTGTCGTTCGGCCTTAGATAGCTCGGTTGTCGAGAGCGATAATAGTACAAAATAAGTGCATAACTATTGCATGGAGTATACGCCATGAGCACCGTACTACAACGTCCCTTCGCCGAGCAGTTCCGT
>CAZPYF010000181.1:320-5112 GCA_964590015.1 uncultured Burkholderiaceae bacterium | reverse complement strand
TATCAAGCTACTCGAACGCGTTCCCGGCCCGCTGGTTGCGCTGATCGTCGTCACCCTCATTCAAGCACTATTCGGGTTCGAAACGGTAGCCACCATCGGCAGCAACTATGGCGAGATTCCACGTGGCCTGCCGTCGCTCGACGTGCCCGAGATCACCCCTAACCGCCTCGTTTCCCTCATTGCGCCGGCCTTTGCCATCGCCATGCTCGGGGCCATTGAGTCTCTGCTGTCTGCCGTTGTGGCCGATCGCATGGCCGGCACGCGGCATCACTCCAACCAAGAGCTGGTCGGGCAGGGTGTTGCCAATATTGTGGCGCCGCTCTTCGGCGGTATTGCCGCCACCGGCGCAATCGCCCGTACGGCTACCAATATCCGCAACGGTGGAACCAGCCCCATTGCCGGCGTAGTACACGCGCTGTGTCTGACATTCATTCTGCTCTTCCTCGCGCCGCTGGCCGCCAGCATTCCTCTTGCTGCGCTGGCCGCCATCCTGTTCGTGGTCGCCTGGAACATGAGCGATGTCCGCCACGTCATCAAGCTGATTCGGGGGGCGCCGCATTCCGATGTCGTCATCCTGATCGTCACATTTTTGCTCACGGTGTTCATCGATCTGGTGGTAGCCGTGAATATCGGTGTGGTGCTCGCCATGTTGCACTTCCTGCGCCGCATGGCCGAAAGCGTGGTGGTGCGACGCGAAGATGAAGCGCAGCTGGCGCGCGAGATGGCCCCCGAATACACCGGCCCCATGCCTCCCGGTGTCATGGTGTATTCCGTTGAGGGCCCGTTTTTCTTCGCGGCGGTCGAAGCGTTTGAGCAGGCACTCACGAGGCCCGAACACGATCTGCGGGTACTTATCATTCGTCTCGCGCACGTGCCCTTTGTTGACGCCACCGGCCTGCAAACTCTGGAAGATGTCGTCAATCAGCTGAAGGCCCGCAAGGTGCAAGTGGTGCTTACGGAAACGAATGAGCGCGTGCGCCGCAAGATGCAGCGCATGGGTTTGCTTGCTCGTATCGGTGAAGGCAATGTGGCCCGTAGCCTGAGTGAAGCCGTGGCTGAAATCCAGGCACGCGATTTCGTTGGCCCAACTCGGCCTGTGCAATAGAGCCAACTCCCATGCCTGCCTGATGTGACAGCCGGAATATTCGCGATTGCTGTACCGACCTGCCTCAGGTACAGTGGGGAGCTATGTTGCGTCTTCGTAACAAACCTTCACATTTACCACGTCTGGCGAATGTGCCCCCATCATTTTGGTCGCTAGAGGCTTATCATGCTTGCGGGTCAGAACTTCTGGGCGGGCTATGGTACCCGGTGACGCCGCTTCCGGCGCGCTTCTCACGTTTCAATACGATATTGCCAGCATCTTCGCTCGGGCACGGTCTGCGAGCGAGGGGTTGTCGCGTGCGTTAGGAACCATCGTTCACAAGCAGGGTTGGGATGTGGGCATTGCCTGGCTCGCCGACGGCGAGAATTTCCGGCATGTGGCTCACTACGCTCAGCCCGGCATGGAGGCCGCCGCGGTCATGTTGCGGCAGTCGCTCGAGAACGAGCCCCGCCGCCTCGATACCGAGATCATCGCGGCGTTGGCGGCCGACGGCGGGGTGTGTCGCTGTAGGGAAACCGCCGGTTGCGGGGCTGTCTGTGTCTGGCGAAAGGCTGCCGCTCAGTCCGGCATGGCCTACGCCATGGCTGTACCGCTCGCCAGTGCCGGCACGGTGTACGGCCTGCTCGAACTCTTCAACCATGACGCGCCCGCAACGGCGTCTCATCTTGAACGCGGCCTCCTGGCGGTCGCGGCCGACCTGGGGCAGTATTTGCGCGCGCGCAGACGCGAAGGCCGGCAACGATCACGCAATGCCCGCCTGGTCGAAGCCCAGCGTATTGCCCGCCTGGCGTATTGGGAGTGCTCGCCGTCCAGCGGCCGTTTGCGCAGTGCGGGCAACTTCTGGGAAGTGCTCGGCTTGGCCGATCATGAGCTGCCCGACACACTCGACGAGTACCTAAAGCTCGTACCGGAAGAAGAGCAGCCCAGACTCCAGGCCGCCCTAGCCAAGCTGCTGGATTCGCGCGTTGGTCATATCGAGTTCGAACATAGTGTTGTCGCGCCGTATCGCGATGAACGGGTAGTGGTCATTCGTGCGCTGGCCGACTTTGATGCCAACGGGAAGCCGCATCGGCTTTCAGGTACGCTGCAAGACATCACGTCGTATCGGCACCTCGAGGGCCGCTTGCGGCTCGCCGCCACGGCCATTGATCATGCCGGCGATGCCATCGTAATTTTTGACGCACGGGGCGTCATCATGTCCACGAACCCGGCGTTCACGCGCATCACGGGGTATTCCGAAGATGAAGTGCGCGGCCATCAGCTCGACGCGCTTCTGAACCGGCCTAGCGGGCGCCACGATGAATCGTTCTATCGTCGTATTCTCGGTCGCCTACGTACGTTTGGCCGCTGGAAAGGCGAACTCTGGGGGCGGGCAAAAGACGGCCGCGACTTTGCGATGCTGCTGAGCTTGAATGTGATCCGCGATGCCGTGGGCCGCGTCACGAATCATGTGGGCGTCTTCACCGACGTATCGCGCCAGAAGAAGTACAAGGAACACCTCGAACAGCTCGCTCTGCACGACAGCCTCACGGGTTTGCCCAACCGGGCACTCTTTCTCGATCGCGGCCAGCAGTCCTTGGCGCTGTCGGCACGTACTGGCTTGCCGGTAGGCCTCATCTTCATCGATCTCGATCTCTTCAAATCGGTAAACGACCAATATGGCCATGCCGTCGGCGACGAGGTTTTGCGTCAGGCGGGTGCCCGCATGCGCGACATCATGCGCGACTGCGACACGGTGGCGCGATTGGGCGGCGACGAATTCGTGGTGTTGCTCACCGATGTCACTGGCAAAGCGAGCTGCGTCTCGGCTGCCGAGCGGCTTATCGAGAGCTTGTCAGCGCCTTATTACGTTAACGAGCAAGCGGTGAATGTGGGCGCAAGCCTGGGCATAGCCATATCGCCGGCCCATGGCGAAGATATCGAAACGCTGCTGCACCACGCCGACCAGGCGTTGTACTCCATCAAGCGCGATACCGACCGGCGCTACGCGGTATGGATGCCGGAACTGGGCGGCACGGGGTTGCCCCGAACCATGACCGACCCGCCTTTGCTGCAACGGGGCGAGGCTCAGGCCGATTTCACCCGCTAGGCGTCGATTCCGTTCAGGCGCTCTTTTTACGCGGGCGCCGCGATGTCGCGGCGTCGGCCGGTTGTTCGGCTGCGGTGGGGTCCGCGCCCTCTGCACCATAGCTCACGCCGTGCTCGGCCAGATAGTTGCGAATCAACTGACGCACCACCTGAGACGGTGTGATGTCTTGGCGGGCACAAAGCTGTTCGAAGGCTTTTTTCTTGGCAGGGTCTACCAGTACGGTAAGACGCGCGGTCTTGCTTTCCATGGCACTCATGATGATTAGATGTGAATGCCATTGTAATGGAAGGCGCAGCCTTGGAACGGCAAAGCGAAGCCTTGGAATGCCCGTTATGGCGCAGCCGTTCGCCATAAGCGGCCTTCCAGGCAGCGCACAAAAGTGGCTTGCAGATCGCTACCGGCTTTATGGAGCTGCGAAAGTGAAGTGATGCGGTCGGGCCGGTAACGACGGTCACTGCCTACTGCCGCTTCAAACGCATTCGCGCGTTCGGTAACCTGATCGCTGTCGACATCCACCAGCACCAGGGCGTGCACCAAGCCGACATGGCCCTCGGCGGTGCCGCGCAACCGTCGCCACATCTGCGCAGTGCCCGCTATTTTCACCACCTCGTCGTTTAGTGACACGGCGAGATTGAAGCGCCCATCGCAGAATGAGCCTTCCACGGCGGCCGGGAAGGCGGCGACGCCCATGTCGGCCAGTGCGTCGCCCATCAGCCGGCAAATCAACCGATAGCCGGGTTCTGAGTGCTGCATGGCGGGGCCGTCTACCCTGTAAGCCAGGCTCAGATTGATGATGCCGGGGCCTTGCGGAACAACGCCGCCCCCGGTCTGGCGCACTGTGACAGGCCAACCCTCGGCGGCGAAACGTGTACAAGCGGTTTCGAACGCACTGAACCGACGGTAGGTGCGGGGTACGACTAAGCCCATTGGGGCCTGCCAGATGCAGGCATGCGGCCCGAGCTCAGCCGCCGTGGCTAGAAGAGATTCGTCGAAACGCGGGTCATCACGGGCGATGAGCCCTGTGCCGATCCGGGTGAAGGAGCCTAGTTCAGTAAGCGGCCCGTTCCGGCTCCCATCCGCGTTCCTCGCCTCGGGCCGCAGACCCTGCGATGGGGCCAAGGCGCGGTCAGACTCGGGCAATGGTGAACTGCTCATCCGTCATGAAGAAGTAACGCACCGCATCGATGAGGCTCAGCACAATGACGAGCGGCGGGAAGAACCACAGAATGATCAGATAGGCGATGCCCCAACCAATCTGCCCAAGGTAGAATTTATGCGCGCCCAACCATCCCAGGCACAGCGCCAGAACAATGGCGATCTTGCGATGGTTGGCCGGATTGCGCAATTCTTTCTGGCGGCTGCGAAACACCCACCAGCTCACCGGAATGGTTAGCGCCAGGGCCAGCACAACCCGGGTGGTATTGGCGGAAAGGTAGTACGCAATGCCGGCGTAGAGGTCGGAGAAGTTATGAACCAACCAGCCGGTGAGCCGGGAGATCCAGGCGTAGACCTGAGACAACAAGGCGTCGCCAAAGGTCAGCGCGACAAGAATCGCGAAGAAAATGGCGATAACCAGTATGGTGCGTTGAAGCATTCCG
>CAZPYF010000181.1:0-310 GCA_964590015.1 uncultured Burkholderiaceae bacterium | reverse complement strand
CGTTTCCTTGAATCAGTCGGTGCAGGCCTGGCGTACCGCTTTTTCCCAGCGGGCCATCAGCTCTTGTGCATGAGCGCGGTCGCATTGCGGCTCGAACGTACGTTCGACACGCCAAAGATCGGAAAGTTCGCGTTTGCTGCCGTACACCCCCGAGGTCAGGCCGGCGAGGTAGGCCGCACCCAAGGCCGTGGTCTCGATCATGGTGGGGCGCACGACCGGAATGCCCAGCAGGTCGGCCTGAAACTGCATGAGAAAGTCATTGATACTGGCGCCGCCATCCACGCGCAGCTCTTGCAACGGCTCGCCGCCG
>CAZPYF010000180.1:0-5149 GCA_964590015.1 uncultured Burkholderiaceae bacterium | reverse complement strand
GCGCGATGAACTGGCTGAGTTCGACCGACGCCTGCCTTATCGCTGAATACTGGCATCTAGGCGCAGCAGCTATTTGACGTTGTAGCCAGCCGCGCTCGACCTTGGTTTAGTGCGGTTGCTACGATCGCTACCGAATTTGCTACCAGCCCTCTAAACAAAAAGCCTTGTGATCCATAGAATCACAAGGCTTTTTAACTTTGGCGGAGACGGAGGGATTCGAACCCTCGATACGGGTATAAGCCGTATGCTCCCTTAGCAGGGGAGTACCTTCAACCACTCGGCCACGTCTCCAAATGAAGCCGCAATTCTAGCATGATATCTGCGGCCTTTGGGTCGCAGATATCACGCCTTCCTACCGCTTTCAAGCTTCCTTCGAAGCCTCGCCGGCAGCGTCGGGCGTCTCGGCATCGAGGCCGAATGCCTTATGCAACGCACGCACGGCTAACTCCATGTACTTGTCGTCTATCACCACCGATGTCTTGATTTCGCTGGTGCTGATCATTTGAATATTGATGCCCTCTTCCGACAGCGTGCGGAACATGCGGCTCGCGACGCCCACGTGGCTGCGCATGCCGATGCCCACGATCGAGACCTTGCAGACCTTGTCGTCGGCCACGATTTCTTCAGCACCTACGGCTGGGCCAACTTGGTTCTTCAGCAGTTCAAGGGTACGGGCGAAGTCGTTGCGGTTCACCGTGAACGAGAAGTCGGTGGTGCCTTCAACCGACTGATTCTGCAGAATCATGTCGACGTCGATGTTGGCTGCCGCCACGGGGCCCAGAATGGAGTACGCGACGCCGGGCTTGTCGGGAACGGTAAGCAGGGTGAACTTCGCTTCATCGCGGCTGAAAGCGATGCCCGAGACTACGGCGTGTTCCATTTTCTGGTCTTCCTCGAAAGTAATGAGTGTGCCCGATGACATTTCATCTTCGAGCGGAATCTGGGGGTCGGTGAGCGACGAGAGAACGCGTACGGGAACGCGGTACTTGCCGGCGAACTCGACCGAACGGATCTGCAACACCTTAGAACCGAGCGACGCCATCTCCAGCATTTCCTCGAAGGAAATGACGTTCATGCGGCGGGCTTCCGGCACGATGCGCGGGTCAGTGGTGTAAACGCCGTCGACATCGGTGAAGATCAGGCACTCGTCGGCCTTGAGTGTGGCTGCGACGGCCACAGCCGAGGTATCCGACCCGCCCCGACCCAGGGTGGTGATGTTGCCTTCGTCGTCGATGCCCTGGAAGCCCGTAACGATCACAACACGGCCCGCATCGAGGTCGGCCTGAATGCGTGCGCCGTCAATCGAATTGATACGGGCTTTTGTGAACGACGAATCGGTGCGCACGGGAACTTGCCAACCGGTGTAACTGCGTGCCGGCGTGCCTTGCGCTTGCAGGGCGATGGCCAGCAGCGCGCTACTGGCTTGTTCGCCCGTGGCGGCCAGCTGATCGAGCTCGCGGCCGTCAGGCGCGGTGGTGATCTCTTTGGCCAACCCCAACAGGCGATTGGTCTCGCCCGACATGGCCGATGGCACGACGACCACCTGATGGCCGGCCGCATGCCACTTGGCAACGCGGCGGGCCACGTTCTGAATGCGCTCGACCGAGCCCATGGACGTGCCGCCGTACTTTTGAACAATCAGGGACATCTTCTACTCTGGTGAAGGACACGAGGCCGGCGGGCACAGGGCATCGCACCGGCGGGTGCCGTTAAGGTCGGATAGAGAAACTTTCCTATTTTACAGATTTTCGCGTGTGTCGCCTTCTGGCAACATACGCACGCGGCCACGGGTGCAGGTGATCAAATGCTCTTCGTGACGTAGGCGCATCGCGCGGTCATGCCCCAGAGCGTGCAGGCCGTTTAGCTGGCGGCACAGTTCGCGCATGCGCGCGTCGGTGGGGGCCCGTAAACCGTGGCGCAACAACCAGTATCGCAGCACGAGCACGCCTCGTTGCGGGCTCAGTCGCCGCCAGCCGGCCAGTGAGAATTCAAGTGCGTCGTCGGACGGGTCGAGTCGTTGGAAATCTTCTGCCGCCACTTCATCAAGCAGCCCGGCGAGCTCTCGCGCCTGTCGCGCATGCCGAGACAGCGTGGTGCGCCACGCCGGCCAGCGCTCGTCAAGCGCGGGCATCAGGCGGCGGCGCACGGCGCCACGGGTATAGGCGTCATCAACATTGGTGGGGTCGTGAACGGCCGCCCAGCCGCTGCACTGCGCGTATTGCTCGGCCGCGTTCAAGATAGCCGAGCGCTCGACTGAGAGCCACGGGCGCAAGTAGGTCAACCCACTGCGCTGGCTCTCTGGCGCCATGGCTCCCAGCCCCTCCGGGCCCGCACCGCGCAAGAGACGTAGCAACACTGTTTCAGCCTGGTCGTCGCAGTGGTGGGCAAGCAGAATATGCGACACGCCCGTTTGAGCGGCCAGATACTGGAAACCCTGATAGCGGGCATCGCGCGCAGCCGCTTCAATGCCCTTTCCCGAGCCCGCATCGACCTGCACACGCAGGCTATGGCAAGGTAGCCGCAATGCCTGAGCCAGACGATGAACATGCGCCCGCCAGTGATCGGCTACGCCTTGCAGGCCATGATGGATGTGAAAGCAATGGAGCTCGATAGATGACAATTCGCGTTGCGCCAGAGCCGCATGCACGGCCAACATGGCGGAATCGGCGCCGCCGCTCAGGGCGACGGCAACGCGAACCGTCGTGCCGTCATGTTGTTGCGGGGTGGCACAGCTGGTGCCCGCCTCCGCCCTTTCGCACAATGCAGCCTTTAGGGGCTTCAGCAGTTCAGGTGCGCCACGGTAATGTTCAGGGAACAGGCGAGCAGGCACGGCGAAGTTAATTCGCTTCGGTGAACCGGCCGTAAGACATCAGGCGTTTCAAACGATGGTCGATCAGCTCTTCGGGCGTCATGCCCGAGACCTGCCGCAACGAATCGGAAAGCGCGCGGTTCAACTGACGCGCCATGGTAAGTGGGTCGCGATGCGCGCCACCCACCGGTTCGTTAACGATACGATCAATCAGACCCAGATCTTTCAGGCGGGGTGCGGTGATGGCCAGGGCCTCGGCGGCAGTCGACGCCTTCTCGGCGCTACGCCACAGAATCGACGCACAGCCTTCCGGAGAAATGACGGCATACGTGGCGTATTGCAGCATCATGACCACGTCGCCCACAGCAATGGCCAACGCGCCGCCCGAACCGCCTTCCCCAATGATGGTGGTGATGATGGGCACCTTGAGCTCGGCCATGGCGTACAGGTTGTGGCCGATGGCTTCCGACTGGCCGCGTTCTTCCGCGCCGATGCCCGGGTAGGCGCCCGGCGTGTCAACAAAGGTGAAAACAGGAAGCTGGAATTTTTCAGCCAGGCGCATCAGGCGAAGCGCTTTACGATAGCCTTCGGGCCGAGGCATGCCGAAGTTGCGCATCGCGCGCTCTTTGGTGTCGCGGCCCTTCTGATGGCCGATCACCATGCAAGGCGTGCCGTTAAAGCGCGCCAGACCGCCCACGATGGAGCGGTCATCGGCATACATGCGGTCGCCGTGCAACTCATGGAAGTCGGTAAAGATTTCGCGCACGTAATCGAGCGTATAGGGCCGCTGCGGATGCCGTGCCACCAGGGCCGTTTGCCAAGGCGTGAGCTTGGAGTAGATGCTCTTGGCCAGTGCCGTGTTCTTCTGCTGCAGGCGGCTGATTTCGTCGGAAATATCAACCGCCGAATCGGACTGCACGAACCGGAGCTGTTCGATTTTGCTTTCGAGCTCCGCCAAAGGCTGCTCGAATTCCAGGAATGTATTACGCATAGGAACTTGATATCCAGATGTTGGCTTGGCCTGGCTTAATAATGCAACGCGGCGGGATCCAGGCTGCGCCAGAGGAACCAGGTCGCAACCGTTCGCCAGGGTGCCCAGGCCTGCGCCACTTCACGCGCCTCGAACCGCGAAACAGGCTCCCCACTGAAATAGTGTAGCGAAATTGCCTTCAACAGGCGCGAATCGTCGAGCGGAAGCACATCAGGACGCTGCAGGTGGAAAATAAGGAACATCTCGGCTGTCCAGCGGCCGATGCCGCGAATCGCACACAGTTCAGTAACCACCGCCTCGTCGTCCATGCCGCCCCAACGCGAAGGCTGCACCCTTTTATCGGAAAAATGGGTGGCGAGATCAATAATATAGTCGGCCTTGCGTTTAGGCAGCCCGGCTAAAGTGAGGTCGTCGGCCGCCAGCTTCAGCACGGATTTCGGGGTGGGCTCACGCCCGCAGCCCGCCGTGAAGCGTTCCCACGCCGCATCCGCCGCTTTCACCGAGCTTTGGTGCCCGATCAGTGCGCGTGCCAGCGTAAGGAATGGATCGGCGGGCGCGGCAAGATACCCGTCGGGATACTGAGGAATAATCTTGCGCAGAATACGATCACGCTCTACGAGTGCGGCGGCCGCTTCGTCCCAGTATTCGGGCTTACCATCAGACGAAAGAAGGGTTTGATGCATTGACATACTCGATCAGGCCCGGCGCCACTGCGTGACGCCACCCGGCCGGTCGGTGAGCTCGATTCCGGCCCCCTGCAAGGTATCGCGGATGCGGTCGGCTTCGGCGAAGTTGCGCTGCGCCTTGGCATCGCTACGGGCTTGAATCAAGGCTTCAATCTCGCCGGCATCGAGTTCATCGCCACCCGTTGATACTTGAGCAAGATAACGCGAGGGCGACCGCTGATAGGTCTGTGGATCAGTCTGCAGCAAGCCCAGCACACCGCCCAACGCCCTCAATAGGCCGGCCGCCTGGGCTGACTGGGTTCGGTTCGCTTCGCCTGCCAGCTCAAACAGCACGGCAACGGCTCCGGCGGAATTGAAGTCATCGTTCATGGCGTCGCGGAACTCACGCGCGTACGGTGCATCCCAGTCGATTTCGACCTCTTGTGGCGACACGTTGGCCAAGGCCTGATAAAGCCGGTCGAGCGCATGTTGCGCGTCAACCAGATTATCGGGCGTGTAATTCTGCACGCTGCGATAGTGGTTGCGCACAATGAAAAAGCGCAGCATTTCGGCTTCGCGCGGATTCGCATCGTAGGCAGCGACGTCATCCGACGGGCCGCCGGCATCAGCGGCTACGGTGGAACGGATGCGACGGAAATTGCCGAGCGACTTCGACATCTTGTC
>CAZPYF010000179.1:0-5179 GCA_964590015.1 uncultured Burkholderiaceae bacterium | reverse complement strand
ATTCAGAAATGTCGATTCTCATCAATAAAGACACCAAGGTCATCACCCAGGGCATCACCGGCAAAACCGGTCAGTTCCACACCCGTATGTGCCGTGAGTACGGCAACGGGCAAGCCGCCTTCGTGGCAGGTGTGCACCCGAAGAAAGCCGGTACCGATTTTGAAGGTATCCCCATCTACGCCAGCGTGAAAGACGCCAAAGATGCTACGGGCGCTACCGTATCGGTCATCTATGTGCCGCCCGCGGGCGCTGCTGCTGCCATTTGGGAAGCGGTTGATGCCGACCTCGATCTTGTGATCTGCATCACCGAAGGTATTCCTGTCCGCGACATGCTCGAAGTGCGTAACCGCATGCGTGCGCAAAACAAGAAGACCCTGCTGCTGGGCCCCAACTGCCCCGGCCTGATCACGCCCGACGAGATCAAGATCGGCATCATGCCCGGCCATATCCATACTCCGGGCCGTATCGGCATTGTCAGCCGCTCCGGCACGCTCACGTACGAAGCCGTTGCACAGGTCACCGACCTGGGTCTGGGCCAGTCGAGCGCCGTAGGTATTGGTGGCGACCCCATTAATGGTCTGAAGCACATCGACGTGCTGAAGATGTTCAACGACGATCCCGACACCGATGCCGTGATCATGATCGGCGAAATCGGCGGCCCCGACGAAGTCAATGCGGCTGAATGGGCCAAAGACAACATGAAGAAGCCGGTGGTCGGCTTCATTGCCGGAGTCACCGCTCCTCCCGGGAAGCGGATGGGGCACGCCGGCGCCCTGATTTCAGGAGGCGCCGACACGGCCGACGCCAAGCTCGAAGTCATGGAAGCTTGCGGCATCCGCACGACCCGCGATCCATCCGAGATGGGCAAACTGCTCAAATCGGTGTTGTAAGTGTTCGGGGGCTCGCCACAAGCGGGCCCTCAAATGCTGTGTTGCTGTCTTCTCCTCCAAGGGAGTGATGGCACGCTCGCAGGGCCTTGCGGCGATTCTTACAAGAAGCTGAATTATAATGGCCCGCTTTTTGCACCCAGCGTACTCGGCTGCGCGTGGGCCCTTGTATCTTCTTAACGCCACAAGGCAACGGAATTACCTATGGTTGAGTTTTTTCAGACACTCCACTGGGGAGCCATTCTCCAGATCATCATGATCGACATCCTGCTGGGTGGCGACAATGCCGTCATTATCGCGCTGGCGTGTCGTAACTTAGCGCCTAAACAGCGCATGCAGGGCATTCTGTGGGGAACAGCAGGCGCAATCGGCCTGCGCGTGGTTCTGATCGCCTTCGCTCTCGTACTGCTCGACATTCCCTTCCTGAAACTGGTGGGCGGGCTCTTGTTGCTGTGGATCGGTATCAAGCTCTTGATGCCTGATCAAGACGAGCATGGCAATGTGATCAGCGGTACCTCGATCTGGACTGCGGTGAAAACCATTCTCATCGCCGACCTGGTCATGAGCCTTGACAACGTCATCGCCATCGCCGGTGCAGCACAGAACACCGATCCCGCTCATCAGCTGTATTACGTGGTTTTCGGTCTTATCGTCAGTGTGCCCATCATCATCTGGGGTAGCACGCTGGTGCTCAAACTCATCGATCGCTTCCCGTTGGTGGTCACCTTCGGGGCCGGCCTCTTGGGTTGGATCGCAGGTGGCATGATCGTGACCGACGTCTTCATCGTTGAGCAGATCGGTGTGGTCAGCGGTACGGTGAAAATCATTTGCGAAGTGGTGGGCGCGGTCTTCGTCATTGCCTTGGGCAAGTGGCTCGCATCGCGGCGTGCATCCAAACCGGGTCAAGTCAATGAGTCTGTTTAAGTCTTCCGATCCGAAGAAGCCTAGCTCGGGGCTGTCGCTGCTGCAAGGCCTTGGCATTCTGGCCATTATCGGCATTGTGCTGGCCGTCCTGTTCAGCTATTTGGCAGGGTGAGCATGTCGACACCTTCCAGGCTTGTGATCGCAACCCGTGCCAGCAGGCTCGCTCTCTGGCAGGCCGAGCACGTGCAGGCACGGTTGCAGGCGCTTTACCCTCAGTGTGAAGTCAGCTTGCTCAAGATGACGACCCGAGGCGATCAGATTCTTGACCGTACACTTTCGAAAGTGGGCGGCAAGGGTCTGTTCGTCAAAGAGCTCGAAACGGCCCTGCTCGACGGCAGGGCCGATCTGGCCGTGCATTCTCTGAAAGACGTTCCGGTCGATCTGCAGAGCCCATTCAGTCTGCCCATCGTCATGGAACGTGACGATCCGTGCGACGCCTTCGTTTCAAGCAAGTATGGCGCGCTCAGTGAGCTGCCGGCCGGAGCTGTCGTCGGCACGTCGAGCCTGCGTCGCGAGGCGCAGCTGCGCGCGCTTTACCCGCAACTCGAGGTGAAGCCGTTGCGCGGCAATCTCGATACGCGCCTTGGGAAGCTTGACGCGGGTGAGTATGACGCCATCATTCTCGCCGCCGCCGGCCTTCGCCGACTGGGCCTAGGCTCTCGTATACGTAGCCGGCTCGAACCCGACATTAGTCTGCCGGCAGCCGGGCAGGGCGCGTTGGGTATCGAGATTCTCGAATCGCGTAGCGAACTGGCGCAGTGGCTACAGCCGCTTGAATGTGCCTCGACCGCCGCGTGTGCATTGGCAGAACGCGCGGTGTCTCGCGTGTTGGGCGGGTCATGTCAGGTGCCCTTAGCGGCCTATGCTCAGGTCGACGGCGATACGTTGGTCGTCGACGCGCTGGTCGCCGAACCCGACGGCTCGCATATTGTCCGCAGCCATAAGCACGGCAACGTGGCCGACGCAGAGGCGTTGGGCGAGGCCGCCGCACACGAACTCATGGCGCAAGGGGCGCAGGCCATCCTGGCGCGCCTGTTGCCGCCTTCGGCCTGAACGCCGTTGCCGCCGTGCAGCCCGACACGCCGGCTGTTCAAGTCTTTCTCACACGGCCGGCAGGCCGTAATGGAACGGTGCCGGAACGGCTAACGGCTGCGGGCCTGAACGTGCACGAAGTACCTGCGCTGGAGTTGCGCCCCATACCTATCGCCGACACGGCTCCAGGGCCGGGCGCTTACGATGTCATCGTGTTCGTGAGTCGTTACGCCGTGCAGCGATACCTGCAGTGGCAATTCGAACGCGCCACTACGGATTTTTCATGGCCTGTCAGCACTTTCGCTGCGACAGTCGGCGCCAGTAGCGCACAGGCTTTGATCGATTCGGGCCTCGTTCCTTCACCATGCATAGTTCACCCGCCGGCCGACACGCCCGCTCAAGACTCTGAGGCGCTTCTTGCCGAACTGAACTGTCGGGGTATTGAGCCGCGACGAGTGCTAATAGTCAGGGGCACACAGGGCCGTGAATGGCTGGCCGAAGCCTTGGCGCAGCGAGGCGCTCAGGTCGATTTCCTACCCGTTTACGAAAGAGTACCGGCGCATTGGCCGCAACACCTGGCATCCTCGCTAGTCGAGGCGTTACGGTCGCCCGAGCTCAGCGTGTTTCTTCTGACCAGTAGCGAAGGCGTGCGAGCCATGGCGCGTCGTCTCGAGGATCTTGGCGTGTTGGCGCACTGGGCGGATGCGGGTTTTGTCGCTCTGCACGAACGTATCGGGGCGACGCTACAATCAGTGCTGGCATCGCAGTCGGACACGGGTGTCCGGCGGTTGAAACTTTGCATGCCCGACGACGACTCGATCGTCGAGGCGATTCACGCCGTGGCGAGACAAGCGGCTAAACCATAGGTTTACAATCCGGCCATGACTGACAAGAATACCGAAGCGGCGCAAGACCAGCGCGCGCGTTCCAAGTCTCCCGTACTTACGACGCCGGCCAACAAGCGGGCATCGCCTGCCGGCGAGAGCGAAGCAAGTCGGCCCGCCGGTAGTGGCGCGGCCAAATCAATACTCGCCCCGGCGGCATTGATCATTGCGCTCGTTTCAGTGGGGTTCTCTGCTGTGCTCTGGTCGAAGTACCAGGAACTAGAAGCTTCTCAGGCCGAGCTGGTTGCGGGGTTGGCGGCCAGCCGAACTTCGGCCGATCGTCTGGGCGCGCAAATTAGCGAAGCGCTGACACAGGCTAAAGATCACAATGGGCGGATTCAGGCGTTGCAGCAGCAAGCTGACGAAGCCGACGCCATCATCAACGACCTTGATGAAGCCCTGCGCATCATGACCGACCGTGGCTCGGAACTCGTGCTTCTGAATGACATCGATCACCTTGCCACCATCGCGCAGCAGCAACTGCAGTTGGGTGGCAACGTGCGTAATGCCATTGTGGCGCTCGAATCGGCGCAAGCGCAGCTGGCGCGCGCGAATCGGCCGGGCTTGGCGTCGCTTCTGCAAACGGTTAACGGCGATCTCGACCGCCTGCGGGCGGCGTCCACAATCGATGTCGGGGCGTTTTCGAATCAGCTCGAAGAGCTGGCCATGCTGCTCACCGAAGCGCCGCTCATCATGCCTGATGAAGCCGGCCGGCTCGCGGGGCGTTCAGAAGACGCTACCGTGCGCGAGCAGCCGGCCCCCACCGTGCCACCGGCCGCATCACCTGACGAGCCGTGGTGGGAGCGTGCCTTAGACACGACGCGTGAGTGGTCTCGCGATGCGTGGGATTCGATCAGTAATGACTTAGGCCAGTTCATTGACGTAAGACGAGTCGATGATGCCCAAGCTTTACTGATGTCGCCCGACCAAGCTTCACGTTTCCGCGACAACCTTCGTACGCGCGTCATGACCGCTCAGCTTGCCCTCATGATGCGTCAGCCGGAGGTGTGGAATACCGAGATGCAGGCCATCGTGAAGGCCATCGAAACTCGATACGACGAAAGTTCGCCACTCACCCGTAAGGCGCTGCGTATGGCGCGCAGTATGGCCGACGCATCGATCGACGCCCGACTTCCTACCGTCGACAACACGTTGCATGCCCTGAACGCATTGCGCGAAGAACAGTCGCGCAGTGAGGCGCCCAATGACCGCGGTTCAGAGCCGTCAGGGCAGCCCGGCACAGGCGGCGTCACCTCCGAGCAGCCGGAAGCCACTTCCTCTGCAGGGCAGGCGGGCGGCGCGGAATCTGAGCCGTCGAAGTCTGAAGCGGCGCAGCCTGAGGCAACTCAGTCTGAAACGACGCAATCTGAACCGGCACAGTCGGAAACGGCGCAGTCCGAAGCAGCGCAGTCTGAACCGGCACAGTCGGAAACGCCGAAGCCCGAAGCAGAG
>CAZPYF010000178.1:0-5233 GCA_964590015.1 uncultured Burkholderiaceae bacterium | reverse complement strand
GAGATCAACACGGTGAAGGGCAATTTCAACTGGCTGCGCGCCCGCGAGGGCGCCATGGAGTCGGCCGTGTTGGGCGACGACCTGCCCAAGCTCTACCCCATCGTCTACGAGGGGCAGTCTGACACCGCCACGTTCGACAACTGCCTGGAACTGCTCGTGATGTCGGGCTACTCGCTCGCTCACGCGATGATGATCATGATTCCCGAAGCCTGGGAACAGCATGCCGACATGGACCAAAACCGTCGCGCATTCTATGAGTACCACGCGGCCATGATGGAACCGTGGGACGGCCCCGCTGCGGTGGCCTTTACCGACGGCCGCCAGATCGGCGCCACGCTCGACCGGAATGGGCTACGCCCCGCGCGCTACGTCATTACCGACGATGACATGGTGGTCTTGGCATCGGAAGCCGGCACGCTGCAGATTCCTCCGCACCGAATCGTGAAGAAATGGCGCTTGCAGCCGGGCAAAATGTTCCTGATCGATCTGCAGCAAGGCCGCATCATCAACGACGAAGAAATCAAGTCTCAGCTGGCCAACATGCGCCCCTATCGGCAGTGGATCGAGCGGCTGCGCCTGAAGCTTGATACGTTGGATGCACCACCTACCAGCGAACTGCCCCGCTCCGGTGTTCCGCTGCTCGATCGCCAACAGGCGTTTGGCTGGACACAGGACGACCTGCGCATGATTCTGGAACCCATGGCGGCTACCGGCGAGGAGCTCATCGGCTCGATGGGGAACGACGCGCCGCTGGCCGTGCTCTCCAACCGCAGCAAGCCGTTCTACAACTATTTCCGCCAGCTGTTCGCCCAGGTCACGAACCCGCCCATCGATCCAATTCGCGAACAGATGGTCATGTCGCTGGTGTCGTTCATCGGCCCCAAGCCAAATCTGCTCGATATCAACAACGTCAATCCGCCGCAACGTATCGAAGTGGCGCAGCCGGTGCTCGATTTCGCGGCCATGGCGCGCATCCGCAACATTGAGAAGATCACGCACGCGAAATTCCGTTGCTGCGAGCTCGACATCACCTATCCCACGGAGTGGGGTCCGCAAGGCATTGAGGCCTACCTGGCGTCACTGTGCTCTAGTGCGGCCGATGCCGTACTGAGCGGCTACAACATTCTGCTGATCAGCGACCGCAACGTGAACGCCGAACGCGTGGCGATTCCGGCATTGCTGGCGACCTCGGCCATACATCATCACCTGATTCGTGCGGGCCTGCGTACACGCACAGGTCTAGTCGTTGAAACGGGTTCAGCCCGGGAAGTTCATCACTTCGCGCTGCTGGGCGGCTACGGCGCCGAAGCGGTTCACCCCTTTCTCGCCCTCGAGACCTTGGCTACGCTGGCCGAGCCTGAGAAAGCCGTGCTCCACTACATCAAGGCAATCGGCAAGGGGCTGAACAAGGTGATGTCCAAGATGGGCATTTCCACCTACATGTCGTACACCGGAGCGCAGATTTTCGAGGCCGTGGGCCTGTCGCACGACCTCGTCGAGAAGTACTTCACCGGCACCAGCAGCCACATCGAAGGCGTCGGCATCTTCCAGATCGCCGAGGAAGCCTTACGAGTTCATGCTGCGGCTTTCAGCGACGACCCGGTGCTGGAACGCGACCTCGACACCGGCGGCGAATACGCCTGGCGCGTACGCGGCGAGGAACACATGTGGTCGCCCGACGCCATTGCGCGGCTGCAGCATGCCACCCGAAGCAAGGACTACAGCACCTACAAGGAATACGCGCAGCTCATCAACGATCAGTCGCGCCGCTTGATGACGTTGCGAGGCCTGTTCGACTTCAAGGTCGACCCGAGCCGTGCGATCCCTTTAGGCGAAGTGGAACCGGCCAAAGAGATCGTGAAGCGCTTTGCCACGGGCGCCATGTCGCTGGGCTCGATTTCCACCGAGGCCCACGCTGTGCTTGCGGTGGCGATGAACCGTCTGGGCGGTAAATCCAATACGGGCGAAGGCGGCGAAGACGAGCTGCGCTATCGCGCCGAACTGCGTCAGGGCAAAAGCCCGATCCGCAAAGGCGACACGCTGGCGTCGTTCCTGGGTGCAGATCGCATCGAGGCCAACGTACCGCTGGCGGCCGGCGATTCGCTGCGTTCGCGCATCAAGCAGGTGGCCTCGGGCCGGTTCGGTGTCACGGCCGAGTATCTGGGCAGCGCCGATCAGATTCAGATCAAGATGGCCCAGGGCGCCAAGCCCGGCGAAGGCGGCCAGCTTCCCGGCCATAAGGTGTCGGAATACATTGCCAAGCTGCGTCACTCCGTGCCGGGTGTAGGTCTGATCTCGCCGCCTCCGCACCACGACATCTACTCCATCGAAGATCTGGCCCAGTTGATTCACGACCTCAAGAACGTGAATCCGAAGGCGTCCATCTCGGTAAAACTGGTCTCGGAAGTGGGTGTCGGCACCGTGGCCACCGGCGTCGCCAAGGCGAAGGCGGATCACGTCGTGATTGCCGGCCATGACGGCGGCACCGGTGCCTCGCCCGTGTCGTCGATCAAACACGCCGGCACGCCGTGGGAACTGGGGCTGGCCGAGACGCAACAGACCTTGGTGCTCAACAACCTTCGATCGCGCATCCGCGTGCAGGCCGATGGCCAGATGAAGACCGGCCGCGACGTGGTGGTAGGCGCCCTGCTGGGTGCCGACGAGTTCGGTTTTGCCACGGCACCGCTGGTGGTGGAAGGCTGCATCATGATGCGCAAGTGCCATCTCAACACGTGCCCTGTCGGTGTCGCCACGCAAGATCCCGTGCTGCGGCGCAAGTTCCAGGGCAAGCCGGAACACGTGGTGAATTACTTCTTCTTTGTCGCCGAGGAAGTGCGCGAAATCATGGCTCAGCTGGGCGTGCGCCGTTTTGATGAGTTGATCGGCCGCGTTGAGCTGCTGGAAACGCGCCGCGGCATCGAGCACTGGAAAGCGCGCGGCCTCGACTTCAGCCGCCTGCTGCATGCCGTTGAATCGCAGGAGCCGCTGCACCAGGTGCATGAGCAGAACCACAATCTCGAAAAATCGCTTGATCATGAGCTGATTGCGCGCAGTAAAGCCGCGCTGGAACGGGGCGACAAGGTGTCGTTCATCATGCCGGTACGTAACCGCAACCGCAGCGTCGGCGCCATGCTGTCTGGGGAAGTGGCCGCCCGCTACGGCCATGAAGGTTTGCCCGACGACACGATCCATATCCAGCTGAACGGCACAGCCGGCCAGAGCTTTGGCGCGTTTCTGGCGCATGGTGTAACCCTCGACCTGGTGGGCGAAGCCAACGACTACGTTGGCAAGGGCCTCTCCGGTGGGCGGTTGATTGTGCGTTCGCCCAACGATTTTCGAGGCTTTGGGCCTGACCACATCATCGCAGGCAACACCGTGCTTTACGGCGCACTGGCAGGCGAAGCTTACTTCAACGGCGTGGCGGGCGAGCGCTTCGCAGTGCGCAACTCCGGCGCCACTGCGGTGGTGGAAGGCACCGGCGACCACGGCTGCGAGTACATGACCGGGGGTACGGTCGTGGTGCTGGGCGAAACGGGGCGCAACTTCGCGGCCGGCATGTCGGGCGGCGTGGCGTTCGTATGGAACCCCGACAGCCACTTCGAAGCCCGCTGCAACACCGCCATGGTGCAGCTGGAGCCGGTGATGCCACACGCCGAACAAGAGGCTCGCAACGAGCGCCACTGCTGGCATACGAGCGGGCTCGACGGCGAACGCGAAACCGATGAAACGCTGTTGCGCCGCCTCATCGAGAACCACTACCGCTACACGGGCAGCTTCCGTGCGCGCGACATGCTCGACCACTGGGAACGCAGCCGCCGCGAGTTCGTGAAGATCATGCCCGCCGAGTACCGCCGTGCGCTGGGTGAACTGTGGCGCGCCGCCAACCCCGAACACATTGCCGCCTAAGGAAACGACATGGGCAAGATCACCGGATTTTTGGAATTTCAACGCGTAGAAGAGGCACATGAAGCGCCGCCCGCGCGCGTACGCCACTGGAAAGAGTTCGTCGACCGGCTCGACGACGACCAGGCTGTCGTGCAGGGTGCGCGGTGCATGGACTGTGGCATTCCGTTCTGCCATAACGGCTGTCCGGTCAACAACATCATTCCCGACTGGAATGATCTGGTGTACCGCCGGCAGTGGCGGCGTGCGCTCGACGTGCTTCACTCCACCAACAACTTCCCCGAGTTCACCGGCCGTATCTGCCCGGCGCCCTGCGAGGCGGCCTGTACGCTGAACATCAATGACGATGCGGTGGGCATCAAGTCGATCGAACACTTCATCATCGATAAGGGCTGGGAGGAAGGATGGGTGGTGCCGCACGCCGCCGCGCGAAACACGGGGCGCAAGATCGCCGTCGTGGGTTCCGGCCCCGCCGGCCTTGCATGTGCGCAGCAACTGGCCCGCGCCGGACACGCCGTGACCCTGTTCGAGAAAAGCAATCGCATCGGCGGCCTGTTGCGCTACGGCATCCCTGACTTCAAGCTCGACAAATCACTGATCAACCGTCGCCTCGCGCAAATGGAAGCGGAAGGCGTGGAATTCATGCCTTCCACCTATGTCGGCCGGGCCGCCGACGCGCCCGAAGGGGTGGCTGTTCGCACGCCGGAAGAGCTGCAAGCTGCCTATGACGCCGTGGTGCTCACCGGCGGTGCCGAAACACCGCGCGACTTGCCAGTACCCGGGCGCGAACTGCGCGGCGTGCACTACGCCATGGAATTTCTACGGCAGCAGAACATGGTGAATGCCGGTGATCGCGTCCCGCGTCAGATCAGCGCGAAAGACAAGCACGTCATTGTGATCGGCGGCGGAGACACCGGCTCCGACTGCGTCGGCACGAGCAATCGCCAGGGTGCCGCCTCGGTGACCCAGTTTGAATTGATGCCGCGCCTGCCCGACGTCGAAGACAAGCCGCTCACCTGGCCCTACTGGCCGGCACGGCTACGCACCTCGTCATCGCACGAAGAAGGCTGCGAACGCGATTGGGCGGTGGCCACCAAGACGCTGGAAGGCCGCAACGGTAAGGTCGAAAAGCTCGTGGCGGCGCGCGTGGAATGGTTCCGCGACAAGGCCACCGGCCAGATGAAGATGCGGGAAGTGGCGGGCTCGCAATTTGAGCTCAAGGCCGACCTGGTGCTGCTGGCCATGGGCTTCACCTCGCCGGTGCGCACGGTGCTGGATGCGTTTGGCGTCGATACCGACGTGCGCGGCAACGCGCGCGCCGACACGCAGA
>CAZPYF010000177.1:0-5239 GCA_964590015.1 uncultured Burkholderiaceae bacterium | reverse complement strand
GGCGCCCATCAGCATCATGCCTTCCGAGCCCAGGTTGATGACGCCGCTGCGTTCGTTCACCAGCAGGCCCAACCCCGCGAGCATGAGCGGTGTGCCCGCGACTATGGCCGAAGCAATGAGAGGAGCAAGTGCGTCCATCAGCGTCTCCAGCGTAAGCGGTTGTGAATCAGGACATCGCAGGCCAGCAGCGCAAACAGCAAGATACCTTGGAAGATGCCCGTGACTGCGCTGGGCATGCCCAGCCGGCTCTGCGAGAGTTCGCCGCCGATGTAGAACAGCGCCATGATGAAGCTGGAAAAGATGACACCAAGCGGGTGAAGGCGGCCCACGAAGGCCACAATGATTGCCGCGAAGCCATACCCCGGTGAGATGGAAGGCGTCAGTTGCCCGATCGGCCCCATTACTTCGGCGGCGCCCGCCAGGCCGGCGAGGCCCCCTGAGACCAGCAAGGAAATCCAGAGCGAACTACGCGACGAAAAACCGGCATAGCGTGCCGCCATCGGCGCAATGCCCCCCACTTGCAGCTTGAAACCCGAAAAGCTGCGCGACAGATACAGCCACCCCACCACTGCAGCCACGAGGGCGAGCACAATGCCGATGTGCAGACGCGTGCCGGACAAGACGATGGGCAGCAGCCAGCCATCGGAGAAAAGCCGTGATTGCGGGAACCCGAAGCCATCCGGATCGATGAGCGCGCCGTGTACCAGATAACTGAGCAACAGCTCAGCCACGTACACCAGCATGAGCGACACCAGGATTTCGTTCGCATTGAATCGGTCGCGCAGGAAGGCTGTGATACCCGCCCACGCCATGCCCCCCGCTACACCCGCCAGCAAGGCCACTGCAATCAACACTGCGCCGCCATTGCCATCATCATCGAGATAAAGCACCAGCGCGCCGGCCGTGATGGCACCCACGACGAGTTGGCCTTCCGCGCCGATGTTAAAGACGTTCGCACGGAAGCAGATGGAAAGACCGACGGCAATCGTAAGCAGCGGCGCCACCTTCACGCCGATTTCAGCCCAGCCCTGCAGATCTTTGATGGGTTCAAAGAAGAACACGCGAAGGCTGGCGACGGGATCTTTACCGACCGCCATGAACAACAAGGCCCCGCACAGTGCGGTGAGCAGCACGGCGAGCACCGGCGAGCACCACGCCATCACCCGCGACGGATGGGCACGCCGCTCAAGCCTGAGCACTTGGCACCTCCGCATCGCTCCAGAGGCCGCTCATCCAGCGCCCGATCAGATCGAGCGATGCATCGCGCGTGGCCAGCGCCGGCGATAGCCGGCCTTTCGCGATCACCATCAGACGATCCGACACCTCGAAAAGCTCGTCGAGCTCTTCGGAGATGAGCAACACGGCGCAGCCCGCGTCGCGCAAGGCGAGCAACTCGGCCCTAATCTGCGCTGCGGCGCCGACGTCGACTCCCCAGGTGGGCTGAGCGACTAACAGCACACGTGGGCTGCGGGTGACCTCGCGACCGATGATGTACTTCTGTAGATTACCGCCCGACAAACTGGCTGCAGGTGCCTGAGGGCCATGCGCTTTCACTCGAAAGCGATCGATAATGCCGCCCGCCAGTGACTTGAGCATCGGCCGGCGCACAAAGCCGCGTCGCAGTGTGTGTTTATTCTGGTGCGACAGCAACATGTTCTGCGCCAGAGAAAGGTCGGGTACCGCTCCACGCCCCAGGCGCTCTTCAGGTACAAAGCCCACGCCATGGGCACGCCGCCATGAGGCGGAGGTATGCCCGACGGGTTGGTCGTCGAACACCAGCACCTCGCGTGGCACGCGCCGGTCTTCGCCCGCAAGCGCAGCCAGCAGCTCCTGCTGGCCGTTGCCGGATACGCCGGCTATTCCCAGAATCTCGCCTTCGTGCATATCAAAGCGAATGTCTTCCAGCGGCGTGGCAAAAGGATGCGCGCGCGGTAGAGTCAGACCCCGCACAGAGAACACCACCCTGCCGGCCGGCTTGTCGGCATGCCGTACAACGGGCGGCTCGCTGCCGATCATGAGGCGCGACAGACTGGCATCGGTTTCCTGACGTGGATCGCACACACCCGTTACCTGGCCGCCACGCATGACCGTACAGGTATGGCATAGGGCGCGAATCTCGTCGAGTTTGTGGCTGATGTAGAGGATGCTGCAGCCTTCGGCGGCAAGCTGCCGCAGAGTCTGGAACAGCGCCTGCACGGCTTGCGGCGTCAGTACTGATGTGGGCTCATCAAGAATCAACAACTGGGGCTCACCTAGAAGCGCGCGCACGATCTCGACCCGTTGGCACTCCCCGACCGACAAGGTGTGCACATGGCGTTGAGGCTCGAGATGCAGGCCGTACTGCGCCGCCTTCTGCTCAATGCGCTGCTCAAGGTCGGCCATGCGGTGCCGGCCGCTTAAGCCCAGCGAGATGTTCTCGGCGACCGTAAGCGTATCGAAGAGGGAAAAATGCTGGAACACCATGCCGATGCCCAGTTCGCGCGCGGCGGCAGGGTTGGCAATACGGACTTCGTCACCGTTCCAGAGCACGCGCCCCGAGTCGGGCCGAGTGACGCCGTAGATGATCTTCATCAGGGTGGACTTACCCGCTCCGTTCTCGCCGAGTATGGCGTGAATCTCGCCGGGCATGACGGTAAGGTCGACCTTGTCGTTGGCCACCACCGACGGGTACTGTTTGGTCACGCCTCTTAAGGCGAGGCGTGCAGGCAGTGCGGAAGGTTCCATGCTATTTTTGCTGGAAGACCTTCTCTATTTTCTTGTCGGTCTTGTATTGCCCGAGCGCATACACAGCCCAGAGTGCCGCCGGCAACCAACCGATAACGGTGATTTGGAGTACCAGGCAAATAATGCCCGCGACCGGCCGGCCAATGGTAAAAAAGGTAAGCCACGGCAACAGTAGGGCGATCAGCAGTCGCATGGTCGTATAACGCAAGTAGGGAAAGACAGCTATTCTAACCCGGGCGCCGCCCTTCGATTTATTTTTGGGAACTGCAACATGTCGAGCATCTGGGCGACCATACAACAGGAATTCTCCGACATCCCCGACCTGGCTGAAGCAACCGTGATCGTTCTGCGGCTGGGGGTGGCGTCGGTGCTCGGTGCGCTCATTGGCCTCGATCGGGAACGAAAGGGCAAGGAAGCCGGGTTGCGTACCCACATGATGGTCTCGCTGGGCGCCGCGCTCTTCATTCTGGTGCCGCTACGCGCAGGCATGGACTTGGCCGACTCGAGCCGGGTATTGCAAGGCATTATTGCCGGCATTGGCTTCCTGGGAGCGGGCGCCATTCTCAAGCAAGACGATCACGGCCATATCAAAGGCCTCACCACCGCCGCCAGCATCTGGGTGGCGGCGGCGGTCGGCATCGCTGCCGGTATGGGCCGAGAAACCACCGCAATACTGGGCACGCTGGCGGCACTGTTCATATTGGCCGTGATGGCGCGCGCCGAGCGGCATATCGACCCCGACACGTCCGCAAATGACATGCGCGAGGGGGCGCAGGGGTCGCCCATGTCTTCGAAGCAGGAACCTCCCGGCCGTTGAGGAAGCCGCGGCGACTGCGACACCGCTGAGCCGGCAATCGAAGCGCGCGTGCCGGCATTGAGGCGGGCGCGCTGACGGATAGCACGACTGTGCTGCCAAACTCTGCGATTAGTGCGGAATGAATTCTTCCTGTTCCGCGAGGGCGTCGGGCTTGCCCTCATCGCCCGCGTCACCCGAGCCGTTTTCGCTGGGCTCGTCTGCTCCGCCCGCCTCTCCACCGCCATTCGCCGGCTTGCCACTGCGCAGTGCCGAGCAGTCGTTGTTGTCTTCGGTGCCTACATTCAGCAGCGGCAGCAGCGCTGCAAGCGGGGTAGCCACCACGCCGAGCACCACGGCCGCCCCGGCCCGGGCGGCTACCGGAACGGGTTGCACGCCGACTTCAGGGTTTTTAAACGTACCTTTCGCTTGAAGCGGCGAACGCAGCGTCAGGACACGAAGGGTCTTGTTCTGAGGGCGGATATCGAGATCAAGCTTCTCTTGCTTCAGGCTGATGCTGCCGTCGACCGTGATGATGGCGTCTTCGGTTTCCAATATGAAGGCGCGCGTCTGCATCAAACCGTCGGTCACTTCAAAATCGGCAACCAGGCATTCGAGCATGACCTGCTCATCACCAAAGAGCTTGACGAAGACCACATTCGCGACGTTCAAGCCGGCAGCCTCCATGAGGAAACGGCTGATGGTGCCTCGACTCAACGCGACACTGAGCTCGCCGTCGGCCGTGCCCAGCAGACCCGCGATTGAATCGCCCTCTCCTGTTAGCCGGGCATCGCCGTGTAATTGGCCAAAGCTGGCGTTCATCGATTCCGCGCCAGGGAATAGTTCCTTGAGCTGCAGCCCGCGTATTTCGGTCATGAGATCGGCCTTCAGGGTTTCATTTCTGCCATCGATCTTTAGCGTACTGGCCAGCGTTCCGCCCGCCACGCCGAAGTTCAACGGTTCAAACGAGAGGACCTGGTCTTGCAACAGCACGCGCGCTTCGATGTTGTCTAACGGTAAGTCCTCATCGCGAACGATGCGTTTCCCTTCAAAGTGAACGTCGGCATCCATGAGGTCCCAAGTCTCACTGCCGATGCGAGCGACGGGCAATGCCTTGTCGGCGGGCTGCACACGTTCCTTCTCTTCGCGATCTTCCTCGTCACGGTCAGCCTCATCGGCGCCATTTTCGGGCGCCCCGTTCTCGGTAGCTTCGTTCTCGGTAGCTTCGTTATTAGCTGACGCGTTATCAGCGGACTCGTTCCCGCCGGCTCCGTTCCCGCGCGCCACGTCAGTGCGCCCTTGATTCTGGATCGCTTCGCTTTTGCGCGCTTCGTTTTCGTCGGCCTCGTCGGCCGCGTCAGCCTCGCTTTCTTCGGCATCTTTCTGAGCCGCGTCTTGCTCAACGTCGTCTGCCGAATCCACGCCGATGAGCGGGCCCAGATCCCGGAAGCGCAGCAGGTCGGACGCCACCTCGCCCGACAATACGGGCCTTGGTTCCAGAAACTGATACTGCAGCGTGCCGCGTAGATCGCTCTCGCCCACTACGCCGGTGAAGTTCTCGTACCGCCAGGTGTCCTCCTCGCCTTCCAGCATGGCGATCAGCCGACCCTGGGATTCATAAGGCGGGGTGGTGGGCAACGCCAGGCCGAACAGGGCATTCAGATCGGAAAGGCTTGAGCCGGCAAGCTTGAGCCGGACATCCAGCGACGCAATGCCGCTTGG
>CAZPYF010000176.1:0-5254 GCA_964590015.1 uncultured Burkholderiaceae bacterium | reverse complement strand
CTTTTCACCTGTCCTATTAGACTGAACCAGCAGCAATGAATTAATACCTACCTCAGGCGAAGTTCACGCCCCAAGAACAGGAGGAGACATCATGAATCAGATAAAGAACAAAGCCACACCCCCACGGCCGTGGCAATGGGTTGCGGCCGCACTCGTCGCCGCACCGTTCGTCTTCATGCCAACGCAGGCGCTGTCGGCGGACGACGCGAACTATCCGTCGAAAGCAGTGCGGATGGTCGTGCCGTTTGGGCCCGGAACCACCACCGACACGATCTCGCGGCTTGTCGCCGAGAAAATGTCGCAGGAGCTAGGCGAGTCGATCGTGATCGACAATAGGGCCGGTGCGGGCGGCACGATCGGCACGGCGCAGGTGGGTCGCAGCCAAGCCGACGGCTACACCATCATCATGGGCACCGTCGGCACACATGCCATCAATAAGGAGCTTTATTCCAGCCGCGGCTACGACCCGGAGGAAGACTTCGAACCCGTCGCGTTCGTAGGCCAGACACCTACGTTCTTAGTTGTAAGTAGCGCCTCGCCCTACCAATCCGTGAAAGATCTAGGCGCCGCTGCGGCGAAATCGCCGGGCATCACCTTCTCGTCAGCAGGCAGTGGCACTTCAGGCCACCTTGCCGGCGAATTACTGAAAGATCGACTGGGCGGCGACATGATCCACGTGCCCTACAAAGAAGGCAGCATGGCATTGCAAGACGTCATGTCAGGTGAAGTGCAGTTCATGTTCTACCACCCAGCAGCCGTGCTTCCGCATGTAAAGGGCGGCAAGCTTCGGGCGATTGGCGTGTCGAGCAATCGAGGCAGCATTGCCGCACCGGATGTTCCAAGCATCGCGTCGGAAACCAATAGTGATTTCGACTTGGTAGCGTGGTTCATGCTGTATGCCCCGGCGGCAACGCCAGAGCCGATCATGGCCAAA
Organism: uncultured Burkholderiaceae bacterium; assembly: GCA_964590015.1. Classification (GTDB taxonomy): domain Bacteria; phylum Pseudomonadota; class Gammaproteobacteria; order Burkholderiales; family Burkholderiaceae_B; genus Yanghanlia. Next base: position 4,320 of record CAZPYF010000176.1, on the reverse strand, counting down.
CTGAAGAAGGCAGCCAATGCCGCACTGGCCGACCCTGAATTGGCCGCTAAGCTGAAAGCACAGGGCGTCGAACCGGGCGGTGAGTCCACTCAAGATATCGCCAAGTTCGCAAAGGCCGAGATCGAGAAATGGGCTGACCTCGTCCGGAAATCCGGCGCCAAGGTCAACTAAGCAGCACGGGGCGGCCATGCAGGCGTTCGTTTATACAGCGCAGTCGGTGCGGGCAGTGTTCGGTGTAGACGTATGGCGCACGCTGAAAACCGAGATTGCGCTGTTGTGCGCGGGAAAGGCACTTGTGCTCTGCACGCCTCGGCAGCGCGAACTCGCGCAGCATGCGCTCGATGTACTAGAGGAACGGGGCGCCGGCCTCTACGACGGAGCAGTCATGCATGTGCCGCTCGAGGCGGTGCAAGGGGCGGTGGATGCCGCCCGGCGGGCCGGAGCGGAATGCATCGTAGCGATGGGAGGCGGCTCCACTATAGGCTTGGCTAAGGGCATGGCACTGCAGACCGGCCTTCCCATACTGGCCGTACCCACGACCTACTCCGGTTCAGAAATGACCGCCATCTACGGCATCACCGATGGCGGCGTGAAAAACACGGGGAAAAACCAGCGCGCGCTGCCACGCACCGCTATCTACGACCCGGCGCTCACTCTAAACCTGCCTTTCACCGTCTCGGTTACCAGTGGCCTGAATGCCATCGCGCACGCTGCGGAAGGCTTATACGCCCACGACGGGAATCCTTTGCTGTCGTTGTTGGCTGAAGATGGGATTCGCGCCATGGCGGGCGGGTTGCGGCGGCTTGCTCAACGGCCCAGTGACCTTGAAGCACGGAGCCAGTGTCTGTATGGCGCCTGGCTGTGCGGCAACGTTCTGGGCAGTGCCGGCATGGCTTTGCACCACAAGCTGTGCCACACCTTGGGCGGCAGCTTCAACTTGCCGCACGCCGAAACTCATGCCGTCGTTCTACCACACGCCATGGCCTATAACGCGACCGCCGCGCCGGAGGCGATGACGCGTATTTCCCGAGCGCTGGGGCAAGGCGACACCCCTGCACCTGAAGCGCTGTTCGACTTGGCACAATCTTTACGCGCGCCACTAACCCTTCGAGAGATCGGTATGAAGGCGTCCGATCTGGATCGAGCGGCCGACATCGCCGCCGCGCAACCTTACCGGAACCCTCGATCTATCGACCGCGACGAAATATGGATCTTGTTGCAAGCCGCGTACGAGGGACTCCGCCCTCAAACGGCCCGCTGAACCGCGCCCATTAACTAGGGCGCAAAGACATTATTGGATAGACATGAAAATCGGTAAGGAAACCATTCCCCGCTCGTCCATCTGCACATCAAACTCCGAAACCATCGTTGTACGCGGCAAGGACCTAGCCGAGGAATTGATCGGGCAGATGTCGTTCACGGACTATTTTTATTTGCTGGTCACCGGCCAGACCCCGACGCCCGCCGCCACTGCCGTGCTGAACGCCACGCTGGTTGCGATTGCTGAGCACGGGTTGGTGCCTAGTGTGCAAGCCAGCCGTATGACCTTGGCCGCAGCGCCCGACGCCTTGCAAGGCGCCGTGGCAGCTGGAATTCTGGGCTGCGGCTCAGTGATCTTGGGCGCCTCGGAAACCTGCGGCGTGCTACTTGAGGAAATCCGCATTCGCGCAGGAGATCGCAAAGACTATACCGCCGCCGCTCGGGAAGTCGTGAGCGAATATCGAAGCGCAAAACGAGCCATTCCAGGCTACGGGCATCCACTACACAAAGAACGCGACCCTCGCGTAACGGCGCTCTTTAACGCGGCCGAGAAGGTGGGGGCCGACATGACCTACGTGCAGATCGCCGACGCCGTCGAGAAAGTGATTCCCGAGGCAGTGGGCAAGAACCTGATGCTTAACGTTTCAGCAGCCATTCCTGCGGTGCTGCTCGGCGTGGGTTTTCCACTGACTGCATTAAGGGGCGTACCTATTCTTGCCCGCACAGCCGGTCTGATCGGCCACCTTACCGAAGAGCTTCGTCGGCCCATCGGCTTTGCGTTGTCGTATCAAGCGACACGGGAGTACGTCTACGATGGGGAAGTGCCCGACGGCTTTACCGAAGACGACGCGTAATTTCTCATCAGCGACAGAACAAATTTTGTAGATCGGAAGCGCGGTAATCGGTAGCCTGACCGACCGCCGGCGCATTTGCTGGGGTATGAACATGATCAAAGTGTTGGATGGCATTCGGGTACTTGAGCAGGGCACGTTCATTACCGGCCCGGCAGCGGGGATGTTGCTGGGCGACTTAGGGGCCGATGTCGTCAAGATCGAGCAGCCCGGCGCGGGCGATCCCTTCCGCGCTTTCAAGAACGGCCTGTACAGCCCACACTTTCAGACATACAACCGCAACAAGCGCAGTATCACGCTAAATACCAAGAACGCGGATGACCTGGCAGCGTTTGATGAGCTGATCAGCACGGCAGATGTTTACATTCAGAATTTCCGCCCTGGCGCAGCTGGACGGCTCAATGTCGGGGAAGAACGCCTGCGCAAGATCAATCCGCGTCTGATTTACTGCTCGATCAGTGGCTTCGGCCCCACCGGCCCGGCAGCCGGCCGCCCCGCCTATGATTCTGTAGCACAAGCCGCCAGCGGATTCCTGGGTTTGCTGGTCAACCCCGAGAATCCACGAGTGGTGGGCCCGGCTTTGGCCGATTCGATCACCGGCTTCTATGCTGCCTACGGGGTACTCGGCGCCCTGCATGAACGCCATCAGACCGGGCTAGGCCGCAAGGTCGAAGTGTCGATGCTGGAGGCTATGAGCCACTTCAATCTTGACGCCTTTACACACTACTACTCGGCTGGGGAAATCATGGGGCCCTATAGCCGACCCAGTGTGTCGCAGTCGTATGTCATGCAATGCGCCGACGGCAAGTGGCTGGCACTGCATATGTCATCGCCCGATAAGTTCTGGAAAGGGCTGGCCGACGCCATCGAGCGGCCCACATTATTTGAAGACCCGCGCTTCTCTGACCGTGATGGGCGCATTGCTAACCAAGAAGCGTTAATCGATATTCTTGGCCCCCTCTTTGCACAGCGAACGCGCCCGGAATGGTGTCAGCGCTTGGAGGCTGAGGACGTGCCCTACGCGCCCATGTACGACGCCAGCGAAGCGTTGGAAGATCCGCAAGCAAAGCATCTGGAGATTCTTGTGTCGTCTACACACAAGACCATGGGGGAATTTCGGACCGTGCGACCACCCGTCTCTTTCGATGGGCAGCGCAGTACCGAGGTCGTGCCGCCGCCCGTCCTGGGCGAACACAACGACGAGGTATTGGGTGCGTTGCGTGAGCGCCTTGGCCGAGCCAAAGAGACTTGAAGCATCGGCATGGCGCCGCCTCGGTTCTATGTGTCGTTTGTATACAACCAAGGGTAAACACTAGGCTTTGTTATGTACAATTGGTTTCCTTGTGAAATGTGCAGGCATAACCCTTAGTGCCAAAACCTCGCTTGGGCTAGACAACAGCCTCGTAACCGATCTGTCATAGCCCCGGTTCACCGCGGTTCCTTCCGTTTCATCTCTCCTTAATTACATCGTCTTCGGGTATAGCTCGGAGCCGCTGCGTGCCTGCGTACGGCCCGTTTATATTTGGTAGTTAGAAAATGAATTTTTCGGCTTTCAGAGTGGGAACCCGACTGTTCCTCGGCTTTGGCATTGTTATATCGCTACTTCTGATTTTGCAGGTCATGGGTTACTTCAATTTCACCAAGCTGAGAGAGACGGTAATTTGGAATAACCATACCTACGAGGTCATTGCTGAAGTCGACGCCATACAGACCAGCCTGATCAACATCGAGACGGGGCAGCGCGGGTTCCTGCTTACAGGTAAGGAGGAGTCGTTGGAGCCTTTCCGTAGCGGCCTTCAAGATTTTGAAGACCACCTGAAGAACGGCATGGAGCTGACACGCGACAACCCGGCTCAGCAAGAACGCTTCAAAAAGCTCGAGCAAACCAAAGATCAGTGGTTTCAGAACGCGGTGCAGCCCGTCATTAACATGCGCCGCTCCGTCGATGACGGAACGTTCGCGATCTGGGGCGTCATCAAGCTGGAACAAGCGGGCGCCGGTAAGCAAGCTATGGACGCCATGCGCGGCTTGCTCAGCGAAATTCGCAGCACCGAAACTCAACTCTTGCAGGCTCGCGGCCAAGACATGCAGGAACAGGGGCAAACCACGCTGCTCACTGCCCTCTTCGGCGGTGCCGTTGGCTTGCTCGTGGGCATGCTGCTGGCGTATTTCATTACCCGCAGCGTCATGCGCTCATTGGGCGGCGAAC
>CAZPYF010000175.1:1559-5275 GCA_964590015.1 uncultured Burkholderiaceae bacterium | reverse complement strand
TGCGCTCAACGTTTTCCACCACCACAATGGCGTCGTCGACCAGAATACCGATGGCCAGCACCATGGCGAACATGGTGAGCACGTTCACCGACATGCCCAGCGCGTGCATGACGGCAAATGCACCCAGCATGGCAACCGGCACAACGAGCGCCGGAATCAAGGTGTAGCGGATGTTCTGCAAGAACACGAACATCACCACGAACACCAGCAACATGGCCTCGCCCAGTGTATGCAGCACCTGTTCAATCGACAGAGCCACATACGGCGAGGTGTCGTAAGGAATGGCGTAGGTGATGTTCTCGGGGAACAGTTCCGAGAGCTCGACCATGCGAGCCTTCACACCTTCGGCTGTGGCCAGTGCGTTAGCTTCGGGCGTAAGTGAAATGGCGAAGGCGGCCGTGGGCTTGCCGTTCAGACGCGCGCCGAACATGTAATTGTCGGAACCGACCTCGATACGCGCGACATCAGACAGCTTTACGGTGGAACCATCAAGGTTCGACCGCAAAATGATGTTGCTGAACTCTTCCACCGAGGCCAGCTCGCCGTTCACCACAATGGGTGCTGCGACGCGCTGTGCATCGGGGTTGGGCGGCGCGCCCAGCATGCCGCCCGGAACCAACCGGTTCTGCGCCGATACGGCTGCATTGACTTCCGCCATGCTGAGGTTGAAACCGACGAGCTTGTCGGGGTCGACCCAGATGCGCATCGCGCGCGGCGACTCGAACAGCTGGAACTGACCCACCCCCTCGACCCGCGATAATGGGTTCTGAAGATTTCGGGTGATGTAGTCGGCCAGCGCTTGCGAGCTAACCGAGCCGTCGGTCGACGACATGGTGACCACCAGCAGGAAGCCCGTATTCACCTGCGACACCTTCAGGCCCTGCTGCACCACTGCCCCAGGCAGCGACGACGTAATGTTGTTGATGCGGTTCTGCACATCCACCTGAGCCAAGTCAGGGTCAGTGCCCGGCTCGAACGTGACCTTCAGCTCCATTTGCCCGTTGGAATCGCTGACCGATTCGTAATACAGCAGGCCTTTGGCTCCGTTCAGCTCGTTTTCGATGACGCTGGCCACGGTGGTCGAGACGTCGAGCGCCGACGCACCGGGGTAGGTGGCTTGAATGTTGATCGTGGGCGGCGCGACATCGGGGTACTGCGCGATGGGCATGTTGGGCACCGCCAACAGACCCGCCAGGGTGATGCCTAGGGCAACGACCCAGGCAAAAATCGGGCGATCAATGAAGAACAACGGCATGAGTGCTCCTCAACCCTGTGGGGCGGCCGGCGCCGCCTCTTTCGTCCCCTGCTTGGAACCCGGATTCCAAGGAATTGGTTGCACCGGGGCGCCGGGACGTATCTTCTGGAAGCCTTCGACGACCACCATGTCACCGGGCGACAGCCCCTTGTAGATCAGGTACTGCCCTTGAATCACGGGGCCCATGGCGACCGCCACAGGATTGACAACGCCATCTCGCACCACCATCAGTGTGTTCAGGCCGTCGGGCGTACGCTGAACCGCTTGCAGCGGTACAAGCAGCGCCTCTTCATCGACACCCTGTTGGATTCTCACGCGGACATACATGCCGGGAAGCAGGATCTCTTCGGGGTTCTCGAATTCCGCGCGCAGGGTGACCTGCGCTGTGGACGGGTCGACGGCCACACCCGAGAACAGCAACGTGCCAATATGAGGATAGAGCGTACCGTCTTCAAGAACGACTTCGACGGCGACGCGGTCGGTATTCGACTGCTTGAGAACCCCTTCCTGGAGCGCTTTGCGCAGCGCCGCAAGCTGAGAGGTGGATCGCGTGATGTCGACATACACATGATCGAGCTGCTGCACGGTGGCCATCTGGGTGGCGTTCTGCGCACTGACCAACGCCCCTTCCGTTACCATCGACTTGCCGATGCGCCCGTCGATCGGCGACTCGACCCGGGTGTAGCCTAAATTGATTTCTGCTGACTGAACGGCGGCCTGAGCGGCGGCGATATTGGCTTCCGCCTGCTTTGCGGCGGCCTGCGCATTATCGTATTCCTGACGGCTGATGGCATTCGACTTCACGAGCGTGGCGTAGCGCTGCGCTTGCAGGCGGGCACTGCCGGCGTCGGCTTCGGCGCGTTGCAGCTCGGCTTTAGCGCGGTTCAGCTCCGCCTCGTAAGGGGCCGGATCGATCGTGAATAACAGCTGGCCTTCCTTGACCTCGCTGCCTTGTTGGAAATTGATTTCCTGCACGATGCCGGTGACCCGGGCACGAATCTGGGCGTCTTTAATGGCCTCTACCCGCCCGGGCAGCTGCGCATACACTTCGGCTGCCGTGGGTTGAACGGTGATGACGCTTACCGGCACCTTCATGCCAGACATGTCGGGCGGCGGCTGCTCGTCTCCACATGCGACCAAAGCCCCTGCGGCAACGACCGCGCACAGCGCCATGATCGTTCGCTTGTACGATGAGCCAAGCAACGCCATACAACCCCCTTTGTTATTCCTGTGTGCCACGAGCGGCATATTCTGATGGGTCACGCTTGATGACCATGGCCGCGTAGCGGGTGCGGCAAAAGCAGCAAGTATAAAACGAAAGCGTGGGCGTAGATCAGTGGAACAACGGCTTCATATCGGCGGCATGATGATTGCCATGGATTCCAGGCATCAAATGTTCCATCGCGACGGGCTCGCCGAACGCAGCCCCATTAAAGAAGGAGAAGAAAACATGAAGCCTTTTCGCTTGACGGCATTGGGTGGCACGCTCGCATTGGGCGTGTTGGCGGGATGCGTAAGCACGTATCCCACGGCTGATCAGTATCCGCCCGATCCCCCGCCCCGAGTCGAGGCGCCCCATGCCCGCACTAACGCTCAATATCACGACGACGCCTCCATTTCCAGTCGGGTACAAGCTGCGGTGTTGGGTGTGCCCGGCGTCCATGCAAACACCCTGCAAATCTCAACCTACGACGGTGTGGTAACCCTCCGCGGCAGTGCCAGCCACGAAACCTCTGCACGCAACGCTGTTCAGGCCGCGCGCCAGGTTACGGGCGTGCGTTCCGTGGAGTACGACATCGAGGTACGGCCGTACTGAGTCTGTGAAAAAAGGCTCCCCAACGGGGAGCCTCCACCGACGCCGCTCATTGCTGCATCTAATTGACCGGAGCACTGGGTTCCGGCACCGGTGAACTCGTGGGATCGAAATCTTCCCACTTGCCGCCTCTCCAGCGGCCCTGCGCCCGTTCCACTTCATGCCCGCCTGCTTCCACCAGCATCACGGCAATCTCTTGCGCACGCGAGCCCTCGGTATTCACTGCGAGCATCACGCCCGACGGGCGACCGTCGTTCGCTGTGGAGGGTCGGTGTGGCTCTTGAACGCTGCCGCGCTTTCGATCCATACCCCGCATCGCGCCGGCCAACGAACCAATGTAAGCGCCCAAGCCGGCACCGGCAACGATAGGGATCACTGAGTCCGCGACCGTGGCACCGATGACGCCGCCGATGACGGCGCCCAATGCGCCCAGCACCGCGGCCGTACCCCACGCTTTTCGAGGCGCGTCAATCGTGCCGGGATCGGCCGCCTGGTCGCCCCCCACGGGGTACTGATCATGCGCGCCTGGCGGGTTCACGTAGAACACGTGCATCGCGTCTTCGTGAATGCCGGCTTCCATGAGCCGCTGGGCCGCGGCCGAAGCGGCATCAAACGTGGTGAAGCGGGCAGCGATGATGAGCGTCATGT
>CAZPYF010000175.1:0-1459 GCA_964590015.1 uncultured Burkholderiaceae bacterium | reverse complement strand
GCGGCCGAAGCGGCATCAAACGTGGTGAAGCGGGCAGCGATGATGAGCGTCATGTCGGTCACCTCCGTAGGATGATTAGTTTTATGTTGTGAAAATTCAGGCAATCTTCGTGCCGCCTGCGACACGTCGTGGCGAGCGAGCTTCGTAGATAAGATAAATCGCCCCGGCGATCAGCACCGGCGCCAGGTAATACAGAGCGCGATAAACAAGAATTGCGCCCAGCACCTGGTGACGCGGCACTTCCGGCGACAGCAGGGTCACGAACACATATTCCGTGACGCCCAGCGCCCCCGGGATATGGGCCAGCGCGCCCACGATGGAGCCGATGAGCAGCGTTCCCAGTATGGTGGGGTACGGAACATCACCCGGCATCACCAGAAAAACCACCAGCGCCATCAGCGACCAGTTCGTCATGGCCAGCACCAGTTGCAAGAGCGCAATACGAATCTCCGGCAGTTCGATCTTGTGGTCGCGCACTGTCCAGCTGCGGCGCTTCGAGAACGCGCACAGGGCGACATAGGCGATCGCCACAACAATCATGACACCACCAATCGCCCGCAAAGGCCCGGCACTGATTTCCCAATCTGAAGGCGGCTGAACGGCGCCCATGGCGAAAATAGTTCCGCCCAACAGGCAATAGCCGATCCAGTTCGTGGTGATACTCAGCCCCATCACTCGCATGGTGGTGCCGGCATCGACGCCCAGCTTTCCATATAGCCGCAAGCGCAGCGCCAGGCCGCCTACTGCCGCGCTGAAATTCATCGTGAAGGCATAGCTGATGAAGGCCACCAGCATGACTCGCCACCACGCCAGGTCGTGCCCGGTGTACCACTTGCCCAACAGATCAAAGCATGTGTAGACGGCGTAGCTTGCGGCCACTACGCCCGCCGCCAGCCAAAGCGCCGTTGGAGGGGTGTCGAGCATGGCCTGCGCCACTTCGCCCCATTCGACCGAAAGCCCCACGCGAACGAGCAGCGCAACCACAAGGCAAACGAACAAGATCGTCGCAATGCGCTTGAGCCGTTTGCCATGAGTCCGCAGCCAGCCGCGCGCCCCACCGCTCGCGCCGCTCATGATTTCCCCTCATGCAGATCCGGAAGATCGCCTTCAAGGGTCGTGAGCTGAGGTTCGCGCCGGGTGAAGCGACCCGCCCACGAGGGGAAGTTACGCAGAAAGTGAAAGACGAACACCCCGACCAGCACGCGTTGGATGCGGCGACGCGGCTTACTGCCTCGCTCCATCAGTCGACACTGGGCGTCCACGAGCAAATCCAGGCGTTCCTGCAGGCAGGCGGTAAAGCCTTCGTCGCGAACCATGATGTTGCCTTCCAGATTCAAGGCCAGGCTGAGCGGATCGAGGTTACTGGAGCCCACGGTCGCCCACTGGTCGTCGACCGTGGCAACCTTGCCGTGGAAGGGGCGCTCGCAGTACTCGTAAATCTCCACACCCGCCGAAATCA
>CAZPYF010000174.1:0-5295 GCA_964590015.1 uncultured Burkholderiaceae bacterium | reverse complement strand
ACAAAGCCGGCGCCTATGGCATACAAGGGCTTGCCGGCTTGTTTGTGGAGCGTATCTCGGGAAGTTATACGGGCGTGATGGGTTTGCCCGTACATGAGACGGGGCGATTACTGCGGCGGTTTGTTTGAGGGTTTGATTGTTGCTTGGCTTCATCGATCTGCTGCTGTGAAGCGAGATGCAGACGTTGGGCTTCCTCTCCCGCGATCCCCAACTCCAGGAACAGATTCGCCCCAGGTTTGGTCACGTGCCGGATTTCAGTGTCGATCTTCATGGTTGAGTTTCCTTTCGTTAACGATGGCCCGATAGTGCCTGTGGGGCTAGATGCGCCTAGAGCGATTCTATGTGGGCAACCATGCGGCGGCGACCTTCCTCATCGGGAAGTCGACCAGTGGCAGCGCCCAAGTTGTCGATGACATGGCGCACCCGGCTCGTCGCCGGTGTGGCCACCGTTACCGCAGGATGCGACAGCACGAACTTCAGGAAGAACTGGCCCCACGAGGCAATACCGTATTCGGCGGCCCAATCGGGTAATTCATGCCCTTCGACCTTCTGCCACAACCGAGTGCGCCCGAACGGCGCATACACCAGTACGCCAATGCCACGTTCCTGCGCGAGCGGGAAGATGCGCTCTTCCATTACACGGTTGTCGATCGCGTAATCCACACCTATGAAGTTCAGCGGTTCGGCCCGCATGATGCGTTCCAGTTCCTCGTACTGACGAGGAAACGTGGTGGTAACGCCGATGTAGCGCACACGACCTTCAGCCTGGAACTCCTTCAACAAACCGAGCTGTGTAGGCACGTCGCCCAGGTTGTGCACCTGAATCAGGTCGATGGCCGGCTTGCCATACCAGGCCAGGGATTGCTCGATCTGCGCACGGGCGGATTTCGGGTCGGCGGTGCCACCACCGAAGCCCGCCACGTTCACCTTCGTGGCCCAGAACATTTTCTCGTTCAGCCCGGTTTCGCGCGCAATCGTGGCGGCAACTTCTTCAGACGCACCGTAGCTGGGAGCTGTGTCGAACACGCGGCCTCCATGCTGTACGAAGGCTTCCAACAGCTCGCGCACCCCGGCCGGATCGCTCTGCCCCGCCAAGCGGGAAAACGATGCGGAGCTACCCAAGCCCACCACGGGAAGATGCTCATTGGTGCCGGGAATAGCCCGGGTGATCAGGCCGCTCTGCTGGGTCTCGGCAAGCAGTAACTTGGGGCTCCACGCCAGCGCCACACCGGCTGCGGCAGAGAGCTTGAGGTATTCGCGTCGTGTGATCATCGAAGTCTCCTTAGGGAAGCACGCCTTCGTCATCTATTGCAGTGCCGGCCGCCTGTTGCTGCGCACGGCCCAACCACCATCCCAGTACCGCCCACACCAACGCCAGCGGAACCGCCACACTCACCAAGCCAGCCAGCCCCATACCTAGACGCGCCAACAGCCCCTCCAGCTGCGCGCCCACCACATCGCCGCCCCGGTAGCCGAATGTGTCGATAAAGGCTTTCGACTTGTACTTGTCTTCCCGGCTAACCACCGTGTAAAGCGTCTCGCGGGCCGGTCGGGTCAACGCGCGCTGAATGGCCCGGAAGGCGGCCTCGAATACGACAAGCGCCGCGAGTGTGCCCACCATCGCCAGCCCAATGAAGCCCAGCGCGGCCGTGAGCGGCAGCAACGCAAGCGTAAACGGCACTCCCAGACGCTTCATCACCCTTCCAGCGATAAAGGCTTGCAGTATTAACGTGAGCACCTGCGTGAATAAATCAATACGGGCGAACATCGCCGTGCGAAGGTCGACATCGCTGCCTAACGCCGCGACCATCTGCAGGCGCGTGAAGTACAGGAACGTGGCCATGATGGTCATGGCAATGACATACGCCGCGATTCCCAGAAGATAACGAGACTGGAACACCGCCTTCAAGCCTTGCCACGCACTACCGCCGATGATTCCGGAGTCGCTGTCTTGTGGCGGCGCCTCTTGTCGTGGAGCGGCCGGTGCATTGGTGGGCCCTCCAGCCCCTGCGACCCCACGCACCGCGTAGAACTGGCTGCGCGCCACGGCCCACGCCGCCGCCAGCGCTAACAGCAGGAATCCCGCCGATACCAGCAACAACGCAGCCGTGCCCAGCCGCCCTGCCAGCACAGATGCCAGCCACGGCCCGAATATCGCCCCCAATGTGCCGCCCACGGCAATCAAGGCAAAGAAGCGCTTACCTTGTTCCAGCGTGAAGCGATCTGCCATTAGCGCCCAGAACAGCATCGTGGCAAACAGATTGAATACGCTGAACCACACGTAGAACACCTGCCCGCTAACGGCTCCGACGGCAGCCGGTGACATCACCAACAGCAGATGAAAACCAACCAGGCTGCCAGCGAAGAAGATATAGGTGGCGGCAATAAACTGCAGCCGCCGGAAGCGGCTGACCAGCCATCCGAAGAGTGGATTCACCGCCAAAGTAACCAGCGCTGTTCCCACAAAGAGCCAGCGTACCGCCTCGATACCGCGCTGCATGCCCAGCGCATCACGCGCCGGGCGCAACACCATCAGGGCCGTAAGCACACAAAAGAAAAAGATCGCCGCCCACAGCACCGGAACGACTTCCTCGCGGCGAACGTTGAAAAGCGTTCGCAGCCTGAGGCTTAAGCTGGCGAGCACCATGATGTGGCCTTGAAGCCGTGAGTGAGCGCGGAGCGCTTAGACCGTATCAGGCGTTTCGAATCGTTCAAGATGGCCGCTCTGCACATCGAGCTCCGACCACCTGCTGACCTCGAAATCAATGACCGCTAGGCCACCGACCACGTACTCGCGCTGCAGCCGCGCCAGCGCACCGGCCTCGCCACTACCCGTAAGCCAGCCCGCCAGGCGCTCCATACCGGGGTTATGACCCACCAGCATAATGCTGCTCACCTGCGACGACTGCTCGCGCAGCACTTCCAACAGATCGCCGGCGCTGGACTCATACACGCGTGGCTCGTCGACCTTACGCGCGACAATGCCGCCCGCCGCCACCGCCTCTTGCCAGGTTTGTTGCGTGCGCCGGGCGCTCGACACGATGGCCAGCTCGGGCACCAACCCTTGAGCATTCACATAGACGCCCATACGGCGGGCTTGCTCTCGGCCTTCTTGCGAGAGCGACCGTTCGTGGTCAACGACATCCATGGGGCGATCGGCGTGCGCATGGCGAAACAACATCAGTCTGAGCATGGGGATATCCTGTAAGAAGATCGTCGACAGTTCAAAGCCGTTCGATTATCCCTTGTTTTACGGCTACCGCCAGAAACGGGACCCGGGCAATTCAAACGTGCCGCCTAGCCCAACCCTTACTCGAGAAAGACGTCTTCCACTGAAGCCGCATCCAGGATATTCAACGACCAAGCTTCCAACTGGCCGGTAGTGGCGGTGGCCAAACGCGACTTCAGCTCAGCGGGTAAAGTGCCGAACTTGCGCTCAAGCAGCTCCGCCAGCCCTTCCTGCCGGCCTTCCTGTCGCCCTTCCTGTCGCCCTTCCTGTCGACCCTCTTGCCGACCTTCCAATCGGTACTTCAAGGTCCAATCTCTCGAATGTGCAACTGTTGTCGTCATTTTGGTGATCTCCCTGAGGTCTTCGCTCTCGGGCAGCGGAATATGCTTAGGCAGAGCGCGTGGCAGCAAGATATGGCGCACCCATTGCCCGACAATACGATACAGCTCTGCATGCTGCGCGCCGCTGAGTCGTCTGCATAGAGTTTGCAGCAAGCGCCCGGCATGTTCAACACCCTGGTTGTGTCGGCAACCCACCCGCCCATTCCCGCGCCTTCTGCACCAGGTAGTCAATGAGCGTGCGCGCCGCCAGCGTCTGGTAGCGCCCGGGCATGCGTAACAGGTACATGCGGGTGCCGAACACACTTAGGCGCCACTCTTGCAATGCCGTGACCGCTCGGCCCGCTTCCACATCCTCCGTGACCACATAGTCGGGCACCAGCCCCACTCCTAGCCCGCCAAGTACGGCCTCGCGCAGAAACTGAAAGTTCTCGGATGCCAGCGTAGGATGCAGCGCCACTTCCCGCCGCTGCGTGCCCTGATAGGCAGACAACCGCAGCTGCCGCCCCACCACTGCAGAAGTAATGATGGGCACGCGAACAAGGTCGTCCAGCGCAGCGGGCATCGTGTGCTGCCGCGCATACTCGGTTGATGCACACACCACATAGCGCACATCGGCCAGCTCAATGGCCACAGTCTGTTGCGGCGGTTCCGACATCACCCGCACGGCAATATCCACCTCATCACGCAGCAGATCATCAACGTGGTTGTCGAAGAGCAGATTCAACGCGATATCGGGGTAGCGGCGCTTGAACTCGATAAGCCAGCCCGACATCACCAGATTCCCGAAGCCGGTGGGCACGCTCAAACGCACTGACCCATGCAGGCCTTTGCCTAGGAACTCGGCCGACTCCCGCGCCGCCTCCAGCTCGTTGCGAATCACAGCGCCATGCTGGTATAGCCGGAAGCCCACCTCAGTCGGCTCAAGCCGGCGCGTCGTACGGCGCAGCAGTTGCTGGCCCAGCGATTTCTCGAGCTGTGAAAGGTGATAGCTGATGTTGGCCCGACTCATCTTGAGACGCCGCGCCGCCTGGCTGAGATTCCCGGCATCCACAATATCGGCCAGGAGCACTAAATCTTGAGCGTCCATACGGCATACCCGTCGAATTTATTTGACAGTCTATTCTATAACACAGCAATTGTAGAAAAAGATCGACGGCGCGATACTACGGCAATGCTTCCATGCGGAGCTGTAGCGCCGCAACCGTATTCGATCATTTCCTGGAACCGCCATGTCACTCGACGCCGAAACCTTTCAGCTCCTGCAAGCCACCGTTCAGCGCTTCGTACAAGAGCGGCTGACGCCGGCCGAAGACTACGTCGAAGAACACGACGACGTACCGCAAGACATCATTGATGACATGAAGGAACTGGGCCTCTTCGGCATCTCAATTCCTGAAGAATACGGCGGCATCGGGCTAAGCATGGCCCAGGAATGTGAAGTGGCGTACGAGCTGGGCCACACCGCCCTGGCGTTCCGTTCCGTTGCCGGCACCAACATCGGCATCGGCTCGCAAGGCATCTTGATGGACGGCACGCCCGAACAGAAAGCCGAATACCTGCCGAGCATTGCGAGTGGCGAACTGATGATCTCGTTCGCCCTGACCGAGCCCGACGCAGGGTCAGACGCCGCTTCGCTGCGCACCCGTGCCGTGGCGGACGGCGACGACTTCCTCATTACCGGCACCAAGCGGTTCATTACCAACGCCCCTCGTGCGGGCGCCTTCA
>CAZPYF010000173.1:0-5348 GCA_964590015.1 uncultured Burkholderiaceae bacterium | reverse complement strand
TTCATGGAGCTGCGCCTGCCCGCCATCAAGGGCATTGGCGGCGCACCGCTGTACCTGATTGATCGTTATGAGGAAGGTTCCTCGATCTACGATATCGACTTCGTATTCATCGAGGGCGTAGACCGCAAGCCGTTCGGCGCTGGTCTGAAGCTCATCGATCACCTGACCCATAACGTGTATCGCGGCCGCATGGCGTACTGGGCTGATTTTTATGAGAAGCTCTTCAACTTCCGCGAGCTGCGCTACTTCGACATCAAGGGCGAATACACCGGCCTTGCTTCTAAAGCCATGAGCGCGCCCGACGGCCTTATTCGTATTCCCCTGAACGAAGAATCGTCGAAAGGCGCCGGCCAGATCGAAGAATTTCTCATGCAGTTCAACGGTGAGGGCGTGCAACACGTCGCGTTCCTGACCGACGACCTCATCAAGACATGGGACGCGCTCAAGGCGCTGGGTACCCCGTTCATGACGGCCCCGCCCGAAACGTACTACGAGATGCTCGAAGGTCGCCTGCCCAACCACGGCGAGCCGGTTGAAGAGCTGCGTACGCGGGGCATCCTTCTCGACGGCACGTCGGAAGGCGGCGAGCGCCGCTTGCTGTTGCAAATCTTCTCCGAAACATTGCTCGGCCCCGTGTTCTTTGAGTTCATTCAACGTAAAGGCGACAGTGGCTTCGGTGAAGGCAACTTCAAGGCCCTGTTCGAGTCGATCGAGCGCGACCAGGTACGCCGTGGCGTGTTGACCGCCGACTGACGCGAAGCAGCCTTCGACGGGCGGTATGTGTCGCCTCGTGGGAGTCATACTGGAAAGGTATGGCTCCCGCTTTTCTTTGGTCAGCCCCATTGTTTCCACCAAGGTATATCGCCGGCTTGATCCAAGCCCACAGCGAGACGATCAATAAAATTGATAGTATTGATCTTTTTCAATCTTGATTTTTGTTGGAAAATGACGACTTCGCCGTGCTCAGTCCGGCGCCTTCCAACTTTTTATGCGTAGTCGTTTCTCTGGCTTTACAACGGAAGAAGCCGTTCTCCGTTACTCCATCTTCATCACGCTCCTCGTTACCGTCCTGGGAGTGGTCTTCGCCCTACTGGCTGACTCGCTCACACTCCTTTTCGACGCCGTCTACGAATCCATCGATGTTGCCATGACCGGCCTCGCGCTAGTGGTGGCCCGACTCATCGCTGCGTCAACATCACACAGGTCAGTGCGACACCACCTTGCCGAGCGCTTCAATATGGGCTTCTGGCACCTTGAGCCCATGGTCTTGGGCTTCAATGGGTTGCTGCTGATGAGCGCGGCGGCATATGGCTTGTTCCATTCTATCGACAGCATCATGAACGGCGGGCGACACCTCTCGTTCGATTTCGCCCTGATCTTTGCCGCCGTCTCGCTCGTAATCGAGGTCGGAGCCGCGCGATTCGTGAAGGCCGCCAACCGGAACATCCGTTCGGAATTTCTGGCACTCGATGCCAAGTCATGGATGATGTCGGCGTGCGTCACAGTGGCGTATCTGATTGCCTTTGGGTTCGGCATGGTGGCACAGGGGTCTGAGCTTGAGTGGCTCACGCCTTATATCGACCCGGTGGCCCTGGGCGTGGTGTGTCTGGCCGTGCTGCCGGTGCCGCTGGGCACCGTGCGCCGAGCACTCGCCGATATCCTCTTGGTCACGCCCGTCGACCTCAAGCAGCACGTCGATCAAGTGGCCCAAGCATCCGTGCAACGCTATGGCTTCGCTTCATTCCGCGCCAATGTGGCGCGCGTGGGTCGCGGGCGCCAGATCGAACTCTACTTCCTGGTGTCGAGCGACTGGCCGGCCAAGGCGCTGGCGGAGTGGGATGGCATTCGCGACGAAATCAGTGAAGCCATCGGCGGTGACACGCCCGATCGCTGGCTGATGATCGTGTTCACCACCGACCCCGAATGGGCCGAATAGGCACACTCAGCAACCCGCAGAATTACAGCTTGCCAAGCAGTTCCGTGTAGCGGCTTTGCACCCACTGCACGGTGGGCGAGGGCAGCCACCCCTGGCGCCATAACACCCGCACCGATAGCTGCGAAAGGGCCAGGGAAGGGCAGTGCAGCTGTAGCAGCGGCTTGTCGTAGGCGTCGTCGGTGCCCACGTTCACGGGCAAGATCGCCCAGCCCAGATCGTCGGCCACCATCTCAGCAATACTGTAGAAGCTGTCGGAGCGCCAGCGCCGTGGGCTGAATGAAGCCTCGTGCACGTCTTCCGCATGCATGACCAACTGCCGGTATTTCACCAGATCACGGCGGCGCACGACATCGAGTCTGGCCAGCGGATGGTCGTTTGCCACGAACACCCCTTGAGGCACCGCGCCGATGTGGCGCTGCTCGAAGCTGCCTGTCAGTTCCCCCCGTACGAAATGGAAGGCCACCTGCGCCCGTTCCTGGTCAACATAGTCGGCCACTTCGGTGGCGGTACCGTTCAGCAGCGTCAGCTCGAGATCAGGAAAACGCGTGGACATCTCGCGCAGCAACGCGCTGGTGGCGGCGTAGGGTAGCGCTTCGTCGAGCGCGAGGGTGAGACGCGCTTCGCTGCCTTGGTAAAGCGAGCGGGCGCGGTTGCTCAGCCCCTCGGCCTGGCGCAAAAGTTCACGGGCTTCCAAGAGCAGCAAGTGGCCCGCGTCGGTAAGCGCCGCATTACGACGCGAGCGGTCGAACAATTCCACACCGAGATCGGCTTCCAGCAGCGCTATGGCGGTGCTCACCGCCGACTGAGCCTTGCCAAGCTGGCGCGCCGCCGCGCTGAACGAGCCGCTGTCAACGGTGGTTACGAACTGCCTCAGCTGATCGAGGGTCCACTGCATCGATATGTCCTCGGTTGCATATTCACTTGAAAGCATATAACATGCGCCCTTCCTTTCGCTAGCCAGCCACTCTGTATGTCAAAGAAGTCGACAAAGCTAAACAAGGCGATGACGGCGCCCGCCGCCGCACAACGTGAACACAATGGAAACGCCATGGGCGCGTTTCCTATTGCCGTTCATGTGGGTACGGTGGCCTCGCTCAAAGATCTGCGCAAGGTCACCGAACATACTCAAGACGATCTCGCGATCGCTATGGGTGTGGGGCAGGGCACCGTATCACGTATTGAAAAACGCCACGACATGCTGGTGTCCACCCTTCAGCATTATGTAGAAGGGGTCGGGGGCACCTTGCAGATTTTGGCCACGTTCCCTGACCGCCCGCCTCTGCTTGTGGAGTGCCTGGGCAAGAAGGCCGAAACCTCGAAGAACCTTAACAAGAAACCCATCGGCTCAAGCAGCCAGCCGGTTCCCTGATTTACGATGCACACACTTACGACACCGTACTATCTCATCGATAAACCTGCACTGCAGCGCAATCTCGACGCCATCGACTACGTCCGTAAGCACTCGGGCGCAAAAGTCCTCCTGGCACTCAAATGCTTCGCCACCTGGTCGGTCTTCGACCTGATGCGCCGCCATATGGACGGCACCACCTCTTCTTCCCTGTATGAAGTCAAACTGGGTCACCAGAAGTTTGGTGGCGAAACGCACGCCTATAGCGTCGCCTACGCCGATCACGAAATTGAAGAGGTCGTGGCGCACTGCGACAAGATCATCTTCAATTCGGTCAATCAACTCGAACGCTACGCGCCGTTCGCTGAAGGCAAACCCATTGGGCTGCGCCTGAACCCGGGCGTCAGCGTTGCCGGCTTCGACCTGGCCGATCCGGCGCGGCAGTTCAGCAGGCTCGGGGAAGGCGACACCGAACGCCTCATGAGCGTCATCGACCGTATCGACGGTGTCATGATTCACAACAATTGCGAAAACGATGACCTCACGCGCTTTGATGAGCTGCTGAGTCAGGTCGAAGCGCGTTATGGTGACCTGCTGCAACGCCTGAAATGGGTGAGCCTGGGCGGCGGCATCAGCTTTACCGCGCAGGGATACCCGCTCGAAGCGTTCTGCGAGCGGCTACGCGAATTCGCTCAGAAGTACGATGTGCAGGTGTACCTCGAACCGGGCGAGGCGGCGGTGCGCCATAGCGCCACCCTCGAAGTTTCGGTGCTCGACGTTGGCTACAACGGCAAGAATCTGGCGGTGGTCGACGCTTCTACTGAGGCGCACATGCTCGATTTGCTCATTTACCGCGAAACGGCCCCCCTCGGAAACGACGCGGGCGAGCACGAGTACATGATCTGCGGCAAGACCTGCCTGGCAGGCGACATCTTTGGCGAAGGCCGGTTCGAAGCGCCTTTGCAGGTGGGCGACCGCCTCTCGATCGGCGATGCCGCCGGTTACACCATGGTGAAGAAAAATTGGTTTAACGGCGTGAATATGCCGTCCATTGCCTTGAAAGAAGCCGATGGCTCCGTGCGCGTAGTGCGCGAATTTTCCTTTGACGACTACGTCAAC
Source organism: uncultured Burkholderiaceae bacterium (assembly GCA_964590015.1). Taxonomy (GTDB): domain Bacteria; phylum Pseudomonadota; class Gammaproteobacteria; order Burkholderiales; family Burkholderiaceae_B; genus Yanghanlia. The sequence continues at coordinate 945 of CAZPYF010000173.1, read as the reverse complement.
AGTCTTTCCTGACTGCTCATATTTCCGAACTGGGGGGTTATCTAATGAAACGCAACGTTCTAATTGTCGGCGCCGGCGGCGTGGCACATGTGGCGGCACACAAATGCGCTCAGAACAATATTCTGCTCGGCGATATTCATATCGCTTCCCGTACATTGAGTAAGTGTCAGGCCATCATCGCCTCCATCAAAGAGAAGGGCAGCCAGCGCGGGCCCGGGCAATTGAAGGCGCATCAGCTTGACGCCATGGACATCGAAGCCACCAAGGCGCTCATTCGCTCCACGGGTAGCGAAATTGTGCTGAATCTGGGGTCGCCCTTCTTGAACATGTCGGTCTTGCAGGCCTGCATCGAAACAGGTGCCGCCTATCTCGACACCGCCATTCACGAAGACCCCGATAAAGTGTGCGAGATGCCGCCCTGGTATGGCAACTACGAGTGGAAGCGCCGCGACGCGTGTCGCGAAGCGGGCGTTACCGCCATTCTGGGCGTCGGCTTTGACCCGGGCGTCGTGAACGCCTACGGTCGTTTCGGCATGGACGCCTATTTCGACGAAGTCGATTCGATCGACATCATCGACATCAACGCGGGCAGTCACGGGCGCTACTTCGCCACCAACTTCGACCCCGAAATCAATTTCCGCGAGTTCACTTCAACGGTGTGGTCGTGGGAAAACGGCGCGTGGAAGGCCAATGCCATGTTCGAGCGTAAGCACGACTGGGATCTCCCCGTGGTGGGAACGCGTACCGCGTATCTCACCGGGCACGACGAGCTGCACTCCATGTCGAAGAACCTGGGCGTGCCGAACATCCGCTTCTGGATGGGCTTCGGCGAGCACTACATCAATGTGTTCACCGTGCTGAAGAACCTGGGCTTGTTGTCTGAGCACCCGGTGCGCACCGCCGAAGGGCTGGAAGTCGTGCCGCTGAAGGTCGTGAAGGCCGTGC
>CAZPYF010000172.1:0-5388 GCA_964590015.1 uncultured Burkholderiaceae bacterium | reverse complement strand
GATAAAGTCCACGGGGCCGCGCTTGCCGTCTTCCTCGGGCACGAACGCAGCGCCTTCACGCTTGTTCTTGAGCATGGCCAGGGCATGCAGCGGAATGTCGGGGCGGGTGGTGGCGTCGGGCGCGGGCGACAGATCGTCGGTATTGGTTTCGCCTGGGACCTTGAACACCGTGATGGTGAGGCTTTCGGGAAGCTCGGGGCGCGAGGTGAACCACTCGGCATCGGCCCAGCTTTGCAGCACGCTCTTGGCATGCACGTTACCGGCGTCGGCTTTGTCCTTCACGTCGTGGAACGCGTCGAACATCAGCAGCGTGTGCTTCAGGCCCTCGGCCGCCACAGGGGCCAGTTCGGCGTGATCGAGCAGTTCGACAAGTGCGCTGATGTTGTAGCCGCCCAGCATGGTGCCCAGCAGTTCGGTGGCACGGCGAGCATCGATGAGGGAACAGGTTTCCTTGCCCAGGGCCAGCGCAGCCAGGTATGACGCCTTCACCATGGCGGCGTCGTCGACGCCTGCGGGCACACGATGGGTGATCAGGTCGACCAGGAACTGCTCTTCGCCTGCGGGCGGATTCTTCAGCAGTTCGATGAGCTCGGCCGTCTGTTTCGCGGACAACGGCAGAGGAGGGATGCCCAACGCGGCGCGTTCGGCAACGTGTTGACGGTAGAGTTCCAGCATGTGCTTGCCCTATGAGCGAGGTTTTAGGAAAGGTTGCCCGGATTGTACGAGCAAACCTCCTCATGAGGCAAATGTCTTATATCTTATATAAGAGTTGTTGCGGGCGCGAGACGGCTATGAACGCCGCCGCGTTCGGTCAGGCAAGCATGAATAGACGCGCGGTGTGCCTACGCCAGCAAATCGTCGTAGGCGCCGCGTTGCCGGCGCATATAGGCGTCGACATACGAGCACAGCGGCCGTACTTTCCAGCCCTGTTCGCGCGCGGTCTCGAGCGCCGCTTTCGCCAGATCGGCAGCGATGCCACGCCCGCCTACGGGCGAAGGTACGCCCGTGTGGGTGATAAGCATCACATCATCGCGCAGCTCGTAGTCGAGCACGCAGAGCTGGCCGTCCTCCAGCCACTGAAAGCGGCGTCGGGTCGAGTTGTGTTCAATGTTGCGTGTCATATCGGCTCCCGAAGGTGTCAGGCCATGGTGAGTAACAGCATCGACCAGAGCACCAGCATGGAAAAGATGCCCAGAAAGCACCCGCCCCAGAATCCCACGATCGGCCAGCGCAGGCGCATCGAGATGTCGGTGGGCTCAAGATCGGCCAGCAGCCGATTGGCTTCACCGAACACCCATTTCTTGCCGCGCGGAAAGGTCAGTCGCAGAAAGTAATCGAGGGTGATGGTGAGCCGGGTCGTGAACGGCAGCTGCTCCCAGTGATATTTCTTGAGGTAAGGATGCCGCATGGCCAGATTGATGCGGCGGATGTTCAAGTACAGGAAGAGGGCGGACACCAGGCATGTCATGATGCACGCCACCAATATGGTGAACGAGAACGGCAGAAGGTAGAAGGTAATAGTCTCTAACATAGCCGCAATTAAAGCATATGGGCGCGCCCTTTCAGCTTGCTTTCAGCTGGGCAGATACAGCGCCACGTAATCGCGCACCGGCATATCACGCAACGACGCTGTGTCAGCCGAGGCCCGAAGAATGGCCTCTTGTTGCGCTTCCGTGTAGTGACGCGCCAGGTTGCGCTTGAACTTCTCTTCCAGCAGCGGCAGCCCTTCGCCGCGACGGCGCCGGTGCCCCAGTGGGTACTCGGTGACGACTTCGGGCAAAACGGTGCCGTCGTTCAGTTCCACGGTAACCGCGTTAGCGATCGAACGCTTGTCGGGGTCGTGGTAGTCGGCTGTAAACGCGGGGTCTTCAACACATACGATCTTCTCGCGCAGCGCGTCGATGCGCGTATCGGCCGCCACATCGTCTTCATAGTCATCGGCGGTCAGGCGCCCGAAAATTAGCGGTACGGCCATCATGTATTGCACGCAGTGGTCGCGGTCGGCAGGGTTCGTGAGCGGCCCTTTCTTGTCAATGATGCGGATGCAGGCTTCATGCGTGCGCAGCGTGATGCGCGCGATGTCTGCGGCGCTACGGCCGCTTTTCGTCAACGTATCGTGCAAGATCATGGCGCACTCCACCGCAGTCTGCGCATGGAATTCAGCCGGCCACGAGATCTTGAACAGAATGTTCTCCATCACATAGCTGCCGTAGGGCCGCTGGAAACGGAAGGGCTTGCCCTTGAAGTGCACATCGTAGAAGCCCCAGGTGGGCGCGGTAAGCGCCGTGGGGTAGCCCATTTCGCCGTGTTGCGCCATGAGCGCCAGCTGTACGGCGCGGCTTGTGGCGTCGCCGGCCGCCCAGCTCTTGCGGCTGCCGGTGTTGGGGGCATGACGGTAGGTGCGCAAGCTCTGGCCGTCGACCCAGGCGAGCGACAGCGCATTTAGCAGCGCCTCGCGGTCGAGCCCCAACAGCTTAGCGACCACGGCTGTAGATGCGACTTTAACCAGAATGACGTGATCAAGCCCCACGCGGTTAAACGCGTTCTCGAGCGCCAGGCAGCCTTGGATTTCGTGGGCTTTCACCATGGCGGTCAGCACATCGCCCATGGTGGGGCCGGCCTGGCCTTCCTCGGCCGCACGGCGCGATAGCCAGTCGGCAGTGGCCAGTATTCCGCCCAGATTGTCGGAAGGGTGGCCCCATTCAGCCGCGAGCCAGGTGTCATTGAAATCCAGCCAGCGGATCATCGCGCCGATGTCGAAGGCGGCCTTCACAGGGTCGAGCTCGTAGCGCGTGCCCGGCACGCGGGCCCCGCCGGGCACGATGGTGCCCGGCACAATAGGGCCAAGCAGTTTCGTGCAGGCCGGGAATTCCAATGCTTCGAGGCCGCAGCCGAGTGTGTCGAGCAGGCAGTGGCGCGCGGTTTCGTAGGCCAGCTCTGAATCGACGTGGTAGTTGGTGACGTAATCGGCAATGTCGACCATGACCTGGTCCCATTGCTGGGCTTGAGCGTTCTGCATGGGTGCCTCCTCGAATCGGATGATGACTGAGGTGCGCCCGGCAAGTCCCGGGCCTTGCAGGGGCCCGGGATGGCCGACTTTAAAACGCGTCGCCCGGTATGCGCACCCAACCTTCCATCAGGATACGCGCACTTCGGCTCATCATGGCCTTTGTCACCTGCCATTGGCCGTCGGCCCGCTTCGCTTCGGCACCCACGCGTAGCGTTCCCGACGGGTGGCCGAACCGCACCGCGTTGCGCTCGCCGCCGCCGGCAGCCAGGTTCACCAGCGTGCCGGGTATAGATGCAGCGGTTCCGATGGCCACAGCCGCCGTGCCCATCATGGCATGGTGCAGCTTGCCCATCGACATCGCGCGCACCAGCAAATCGATATCACCGGCCTTGATCTGCTTCCCGCTCGAGGCCGCGTAATCTGCGGGCGGCGCCACGAACGCGATCTTGGGGGTGTGCTGCCGTTGCGCGGCCTGGGCCACATCGGTGATGAGACCCATGCGCACCGCACCATGCGCGCGGATGGTTTCGAACATCGACAATGCCTTGGTGTCATTGTTGATGTCGTCTTGCAGCTCCGTGCCGGTGTAGCCGATGTCGGCGGCATTCAGGAAAATGGTGGGAATGCCGGCGTTGATCAGCGTAGCCTGGAACTGGCCGACGCCGGGCACATCCAGCGTGTCGACCACGTTGCCCGTGGGGAACAGGGCGCCGCCGCCATCGTCGTCATCGGCGGCGGGGTCCATGAACTCCACTGGGATCTCGGCGGCAGGGAAGGTGACGCCGTCGAGTTCGAAGTCGCCGGTTTCCTGAACGGAGCCATTCGTGATCGGAACGTGCGCCACGATGGTCTTGCCGATATTGGCTTGCCAGATGCGCACTGTGACGCTGCCTTCGGCGGGAAGCGAGTCGGAATCTAGCAGGCCGAGGGCGATGGCGCAGGGCCCCACTGCCGCCGACAGGTTGCCGCAGTTGCCGCTCCAGTCGACGAACGGGGTGTCGATCGAAACCTGGCCAAACAGGTAGTCGATGTCGTGCCCCGGGCGTGTGCTGCGCGACAAGATCACGATCTTGCTGGTGCTCGATGTCGCGCCGCCCATGCCGTCGGTGTGCTTGCCGTACGGGTCGGGGCTGCCGATCACCCGCATGCACAGTGCATCGCGTGCGGGGCCCGGCGATTGCGCCGCAGCCGGCAGGTCATCCAGCCGAAAGAAGACCCCCTTGCTGGTCCCGCCTCGCATGTAGATGGCCGGGATTTTTACTTGAGGTGCGAACGTCATGTTCTCGTTTCCTTATGCTGCTCGATCGTCATGCTGCCGTACCGGCGGTCGCTTCCAGGAAGTCCTGAGCGAACCGCTGCAGAACTCCGCCGGCCTCATAGATCAAGACTTCCTCGGCCGTATCGAGGCGACACTTGACCGCCACTTCGACGCGCTCGCCGTTGCGCCGATGAATGACGAGGGTGAGCGTTGCGCCCGGCGTGGGTGTGCCCTCGACGTCGTAGGTTTCGGTGCCGTCGAGCGCCAGTGTCTTCCGGTTGGTACCCGGCTGGAACTCGAGTGGCAGCACGCCCATGCCCACCAGGTTGGTACGGTGAATGCGCTCGAAGCCTTCGGCCGCGATGGCTTCCACACCTGCCAGGCGTACACCCTTGGCCGCCCAGTCGCGCGATGAGCCCTGCCCATAGTCGGCACCCGCCACGATGATCAGGGGCTGGCGGCGTTCCATATAGGTTTCGATGGCTTCCCACATGCGCGTAACCTTGCCTTCCGGTTCGAGGCGAGTGAGGGAACCCTGCTTGACTACGCCATCGACCACAGCCATCTCGTTGATGAGCTTGGGGTTGGCGAACGTGGCACGCTGCGCGGTCAGGTGGTCGCCACGGTGAGTGGCGTACGAGTTGAAGTCTTCTTCCGGCAGGCCCATCTTGGCCAGGTATTCGCCTGCAGCACTGTCGAGCAAGATCGCGTTCGAGGGCGACAAATGGTCGGTGGTGATGTTGTCACCCAGCACGGCGAGCGGGCGCATGCCCTTCAGGCTGCGTTCACCGGCCAGTGCGCCTTCCCAGTACGGCGGGCGGCGAATATACGTGCTCTGCGGGCGCCAGTCGTACAGCGGAGACACCTTCTCACCGGAAACGACGCTGGCGGCAAACATGGGCTCGTAGACCTGGCGGAAGTGATCGGGCTTCACGCTCGACTTCACGAGAGCGTCGATTTCCTCGTCGGTGGGCCAAATGTCCTTCAGCGTAACGGGTTGGCCTTCGGCGTCATAGCCCAATACGTCTTTCTCGATGTCGAAACGGATCGTGCCGGCAATGGCATAGGCCACCACGAGCGGTGGCGAGGCCAGGAAGGCCTGTTTCGCATAGGGGTGGAT